>JAKBAZ010000191.1 GCA_021826255.1 Actinomycetes bacterium | reverse complement strand
CGTAACTCAAGGCCCGCATGACCTCTCGGTCGTGGTGGTTCGCGCGAACGATGGCCCGCGACAAGACGAGGTACGCGGTGGCGCACAGGAAGTAGGTGAGGGCGTAGGCCGTCGCCGACCAGTGACTTCCGGGGGCGAGGGCCACCCACTGCGTCGCAACTGGTGTCAGTGACAAGAAGAACAACAAGACGAGATTCGACCACATCACTCCGGTCGAGATGGTGGTCGTCACCCGCAAGAGGTGGTGGTGATTGTTCCAGTAGATGGCCACCGCGGCGAACGAGAGCGCGTAGATCGCGAGGTCGGGGAGTCGCTGTTCGAGTCCGGGCCAGTTGGCGTGGGCCGGAGGGCGAAGATTGATGGCCATGATGGTGATGATCACCGCCATCACTCCGTCGGAGAAGGACTCCAGACGACTCGAACTGATGGGTTCACCGTGAGCGTGTTCGTCGTGGGCCTCGTCGTGGGACTCGTCGTGTCCTGGTTCACTCACGCTTTAGTGTTACCACCTGAGAACTCTTCGGTCGGTGCAGCCACTACGGTGGGGGCTTAATCGAAAGGAACACGTCGTGTCGGAAAGCCAGGTCGAACACGCCCCCGTCGCCGATCCACGACGGTGGTTCGCTCTCGTGGTGATTGCTATCGCGCAGTTGATGGTCGTCCTCGACGCCTCCATCGTGAACATTGCGTTGCCCCACGCCGCCCTGCCGAGAGCGCTCGGCGGACTGGCCATCGCTCCGAAGAACTACCAGTGGGCCGTGACGGCCTACACCTTGACCTTTGGTGGGTTCCTCCTCCTCGGTGGTCGGATCGGCGACTACCAGGGACGCAAGAAGACGTTTCTCGTGGGTCTCGTAGGTTTCGCGTCGGCGTCGTTGCTCGGCGGATTCTCCGTGAATCAGCAGATGCTCTTCGGGGCTCGAGCCCTGCAGGGAGTGTTCGGAGCCCTGCTCGCACCCTCAGCGCTGTCGCTCATCTCGGTCACTTTTACCGACTCGAAGGAGCGCGCGAAGGCCTTTGGAGTGTACGGAGCCCTCTCGGGGGTGGGTGCGGCGATTGGGCTCATCGCGGGAGGACTGTTGACGCAGTATCTCTCGTGGCGCTGGACTCTCTTCGTCAACACCCCGATGGCGGTGCTGGCGGTGATTCTCGCTATCCCCAATGTGCACGAGTCGAAGGTCGAGGGGCACCCCCACTACGACATTCCCGGCGCACTCACGGCCACGGCCGGGATGATTTCGGTCGTCTACGGAGTGTCGCAGGCTTCCACTAACGGCTGGGGTTCACACTCGTCGTGGCCCTTCATTGCGCTGGGGGCGCTCTTTCTCGCGGTGTTCTTCGTCATCGAGTCGAAGAAGCAGCAACCACTACTCCCGCTTCGCCTCCTCACCGACCGGGTGAGGGCCGGGGCCTACATCACCCAGATTCTGGTGGCTCTGGGACTCTTTGGAATGTTCCTCTTTCTCACCTTCTACTTCCAGGACATCCATGGCTACTCCGCGGTGAAGACCGGACTCTTGTTCCTTCCGTTCTCGCTCGGGGTCATTGTGTCGGCGGGGGTCACCAGTCAGTTGTTGCCGAAGTTCGGTCCTCGCCCCCTCGCGACCCTCGGGACGTTGATGGCGGCCATTGGGCTCGTGTGGTTGTCGTTTCTCAAGTACAACTCGCCCTACCTCGGTCACGTGCTGCCCAGCCAGATTGTGATGTCACTCGGACTCGGCATCACGTTCGTCTCGCTCGCCTCAACGGCGCTCTTCAACACCGCCTCTCGCGACACCGGAGCGGCCTCGGCGGTCCTCAACTCGGCCCAGCAGTTGGGCGGCTCGTTCGGGACTTCCATCGCAAACACGATCGCGGTCTCGTCCACGAGCGCCTTCATCGTGGCTAATGTGCCGAGCGCGACCCGCTCGTCGACTCTGATTCGGAATTTTCTCGCGCCGGTACACGGCTACGACATGGCCTTCCGATTCGGAGCTCTCATGATGATTATCGCATCGGCGAGTTTCTTCTTCATGGTGAACATCGACCGGCACCACCTCGGCCAGCATGACGCGCCCGACGCCAGTGTGATTTAGCCCGCGACGGAGAGCTCGACGGCTCGGGCGATGGCCGACTGTCCGGCTCGCGTCGGATGAAACGCTGCGCCCAGATAGCTGGAGTGCACTCCGCCAAAGAGCGACGTGGCGGAACAGACGCTGTGCCCGTTGAAGAGCTCCGTCGAGTTGGGATTAACGACCCTCACGCCCGACGCGCGAGCCGCGGAGGCGATCACGCTGTTGAGGTGATTCTCGGCCGCGTAGAGGTAGGCAATGGAGCCCGAAGCGAGACCCTGACAGGAGGTCGTTGAGCTCGGCGGGAAGAGGTCGGGGTACTCCACCGCCGCGATGGTGGCGCGTGGAGCGAGCTGGTGAATCTTTCCGTAGAGGTTGGTGAGGACTCCCGCCAGGGCGTCGATCCGGGCCGATACCCCGGCGGCCAGTAGCGCCCCGGTGCTGCCGGAGCAGAGGGATGGTTGGAACTCACACGTGGCGAGCACACTGACGAAGGACACGTCGTTTCCGCCGATGGTCACGGTCACGAGATCAGCCTGACGCAGGGCTCGAGCGCTCACCTGAGGAGCC
>JAKBAZ010000190.1 GCA_021826255.1 Actinomycetes bacterium | reverse complement strand
CCTCGCGCCCTACTTGTGGCAGCGAGCCACGGGTCGTCCCTACGTCGTCGCTAAAGTGGCCAGCACTCTGGATGGCGTTGTCGCCATGGCCGACGGTTCCAGCCAGTGGATTACCTCGGCCGAAGCTCGAGCCGACGCCCACCTCATTCGTGCTCAGTCCCAAGCAATTGTCGTGGGCGCGGGTACGGTGCGCGCCGACAATCCCGCCCTCACCGCGAGACTCGGTGACGTCGTCCTTGAACCGCTGCGAGTGGTGCTGGGGGAGGTTCCGGCGGACGCTCGGGTTCACCCCTGCCTCGAGTGGCGAGACTCACTTCCCGCACTCCTCGACGAACTAGGACGCCGCGACATCATCCAGGTGATGGTGGAGGGCGGCCCCCGTCTCGTGTCGAGTTTCGTCGAGTCGGGTCTCGTGAATCACCTGGTCTGGTACCAAGCTCCCGCCCTTGCCGGTGGGAAGGAGACGACGGGGGCCCTAACCTCGTTGTCGACACCCTCGATGGCGCAGTTGCGCCGCGGGAGGATTGTCGACGTAGTGCGGGTCGGTCCCGACCTGCGAGTGGACGTGGAGGTCTAATGGCTCTCTCGAGCATTGAAGAGGCGATCGAGCAGATTCGCCGGGGCGGCATGGTTGTCGTCGTGGACGACGAAGATCGCGAGAACGAAGGGGATCTCGTGATGGCGGCCGAGGACGCCACGGCGGAGTCGATGGCCTTCTTCCTCGAGCACACCTCGGGAGTCATCTGTGTTCCCCTGGAGTCCGAGCGGGCCGACGCCCTGGATCTGCCCCTCATGGTGGTTGCCAACACTGAAGCCCAGCGCACCGCCTTCACCGTCACGGTGGACTATCGCCACGGCACCACGACCGGTATTTCAGCCGGGGATCGGGCGGCCACCATTCGAGCCCTCATCGATCCGGCGACCCAACCCAATGATCTCAATCGACCGGGACACATCTTTCCACTGCGCTATCGACCCGGGGGAGTATTAAAGCGAGCGGGTCACACCGAAGCCACGGTCGATCTGTGTCGACTGGCGGGGCGCTTCCCCTCGGGGGTGCTGTGTGAAGTGGTGAGTGCGGACAAATCCGACATGGCTCGACTACCCGAACTCGAGGCGTTCGCTAAGCGTTTCGACTTGCCGATTGTCACGATCGCCGACTTGATTCGTTACCGCCGCCAACACGAGAAACTGGTGCGTCGAGTGGGCGAGGCGAGCCTGCCCACGGAGTTCGGCGAGTTTCAAGCCATCGTGTTTGAGAGCGTTCTTGATAATGAGCAGCACTTGGCCCTCGTTATGGGAGAGGTCGCGGACCGTGAGGACGTGCTCGTTCGAGTTCACTCCGAGTGCCTGACCGGTGACGTGGTGGGTTCCTTGCGCTGCGACTGTGGGCCCCAGTTGCACCAGGCTCTCGAGAAGATCGCTGACGAAGGGTGCGGAGTCGTCGTGTACCTTCGCGGCCACGAAGGACGGGGTATCGGACTCGGCCACAAGATTCGGGCCTACGCCCTGCAAGAACAGGGTCGCGACACCGTCGACGCCAACGAAGAACTGGGGCTGCCCGTCGACTCGCGAGAATACGGCATTGGTGCACAGATCCTGGTGGACCTCGGCGTCACGTCGATGAAGGTGCTCACGAACAACCCGGCGAAGTACGGCGGATTGGAAGGTTTCGGGCTCGACATTGTGGAGCGTGTTCCGCTGGAGAGCGCTCCTACGCCGTACAACATCGACTACCTGCGCACGAAGCGAGAGCGCATGGGACACCTCTTGGAGGGTCTTGATGACCTCGAGTAGCGAAACAGAGTTTCGTCCCAACTACCCCGATGAACTGCGCTCTTCGGTGGGGCGAGTCGTTGTCTCTGATCGAGAGGGGACCGGACGGCGCATCGGCATCGTGGCCGCTCAGTTCAACGGCGGAATCACGGAACGCTTGCTCGAGGGTGCTCTCGGAGGTCTAACAGAGTTCGGGGTCGCCAAGCGAGACGTGACGGTGATGTGGGTGCCGGGAGCGTTCGAAGTCCCTCTCGGGGCCCAAGCTCTCGTCGAGTCTGGCGTGGACGCCGTCATCACTCTCGGTGCCGTCATTCGCGGGGACACCGGTCACTACGAGGTCGTCGCCAACGAGTGTGCCCGAGGGGTCCAGCGGGTCCAACTCGACACGGGGGTTCCGGTGGTCTTCGGCGTTCTCACCGTCAACACCACCGATCAAGCCCTCGAGCGCAGCCTGCCCGACGAGAGCAACAAGGGCCGAGAGAGCGCCCTGACCGCGCTCGACATGGTGTCGGTTCTTTCCCAAGTGCGTTCATGAGCGAGAAAGGTGTCGTCGAGAGTTTCGATGCGCACTGGGGAGCGGGATGGATTCGTGATGAGCGCCAGCGCCGGCTCTACCTTCACTGCGTGATGATCGCCGACGGTTCTCGTCACATCGACCCGGGAACCAGGGTCACCTTCGTGCGTTCGAGCGGACTCCTCGGTGTCGACGAGGCGCGTGAGGTCCGACCGCTAGCGGCGAGTGGCGCGATCGAGGGCGTGACGAGCCTCCCGTAGTGCCTCGACGTAGAGGGGGTACGGGGAACCGAGTCGATCTCCGCCAGACGTGACCATCGCTTCAAGACAGTCGAGGACGAGCGTGACGCCCGCGAGGT
>JAKBAZ010000189.1 GCA_021826255.1 Actinomycetes bacterium | reverse complement strand
TTACTCCACCGACCTCGGCTGCGTTCGGCTCTCCGAGAGAGTGCTCGGTCACGGGCCGGTCACTCCCGAGGCGGAGGAAATGGCCCGAGATCTCATCAGCGAGGAACTCGCTCGAGCGAGCGAGGCCCTGACGCCCTTGAACACACTTCGGGGACGGGGGCGCCTGGTCGGATTAGCCGGGACGGTCGCCACGTTGGCCCAACTGGTCTATCGAGTGTCCCACTACGAACGCGCCGCAGTCCACCACCGGACTCTCACCAGAGATCACGTCGTCGAGTGGCGCGAGTGCCTCGCCGCGCTGACCCCCGACGAGCGTTCTCGACTCGTGGGAATGGTGCCGGGGCGAGAGGACGTGATCGTGGCGGGTCTCCTCGTTCTCGAGGGGGTCATGGAGTTACTCGGGGTCGACGACCTCATCTCCAGCGAGGACGACATTCTGGACGGGGTGGCCTCGGACGTGCGTTGTGGGCGACGACCTGTCACGATGGATGAGTGAGGTTGGCCCCGTGATGCGTAGCCCGGCGGGTTCTTTGTACCTGCACGGACGGCGGGTGTTACTGCGCCCCCTGCGCGAGGGAGACTACGGCAGTTGGGTCGAGGTTCGCCGGCGCTGTCGGGAGTGGCTCGTCAAGTGGGAGCCCCGATCGGCTCTCGCCACGCACCTGCCCGAGGACGAGCGCTCCTTCGTGAGTCGCTGCGTCGTTCGAGACCGCGAGCGCCAGATGGGTGTGGGCTTCGGATTCGGAATCTTTCTGGACCAACGTTTCGTGGGTGAGATCACGCTGTCGAGCATTGCTCGGGGGCCCCTCCAGTCCGGGTTCATCGGGTACTGGATTGACGAAGCCGTGGCCGGCCAGGGACTGATGCCCGAGGCGGTCGTGGTGCTCTTGCAGTTCGCCTTCGAGGTGCAGCGACTCCACCGGGTCGAAATCAACATCATCCCGAGAAACGCCGCGTCGCGACGAGTGGTGGAGAAACTGGGCCTGCGTTTTGAGGGGGTGGCGGAGCGCTACTTGGAGATTGACGGCGCGTGGGAGGACCACGCGCACTACGCCATCACCGCCGAAGAGTGGTCCGACCGGGCCCCCCAGCTAGTGAGTGACTGGCTTTTACCTCGACACGACACTTAGAGGGCGACGACCTCGCGCCCCCGCAGGTCGTCGGGTGTGCAGGTGGTGACCTCTCCCGCGAGGGCCCGCGCGGCGCTGACTGCGCCGAGGGCGTCGTGTCGATGAACGACGAGTAGTGCGTCGTGAGTCCCACGAGTGAGGACCGCTCCATTCACCCGAGCCTCCCTTACGGCGCCCGTGACGTCCGTCGTGGCCACCGTGGGGTCGAGGCGGACGGCGGGATTCTGGTAGCGAGTACGAGGGATGGAGCGAAGTTCTCGCCACGTGGTGAGAGCCCCCGAGAGGACGTGGACGGACGACCCGGGAACGTCGGTCCAGGTCACCGGGACGGGCTCCATCGTGAGGCCGAGTCGTTGAGCCAGGTAGAACATCTCCGCGTCGACGCTGAAGCGTTCGACGAAGCCCAAGAGGGCGAGGAGTCGCCCTTCGCCTAGTCGATAACCCTTGCAACCACACTGGGTGTCTCTCAAGGTGACGCCGGTCGTGCGACGAACGAGTTGGTGGTAGAGAGCCCCACCGCCCGTTCGCATCAGGTTGGAGTAGCGCGGCGACCCCGTCGACACTCGAACTCCCGGGGCCAGGGCGACGGAGTCGAGAGCGTGATCGATCGCCCCGAAGTGTTGCGGGTGAATCGCCATGTCGGCGTCAGCCACGATGACGTGGCGACCTCGCGCCTGGGCCAGGCCGACACGCACGGCACCACCCTTTCCCACGTTCGTCTCGTAGCGCACGAGGGAGAAGTGGTGAAGGTGGCCGTAAACCCGGTGGGCACTGCGCAGAGTGTCGTCGCTAGACCCGTCGTCGACCATGATGACTTCGTGGTCGTCGTCGTCGGGCCAGTAGGGCGCCAGTCTCTCGAAGCCCTTCGCCAGTCGGTCCGCTTCGTTGAACGCCGGAATGACCAGGCTGAGTTTCACGGATTAGGGACGAGCGGCGCCGATGAGCCCGAAGGTGAAGAGCGGCGCGAGGGCGATGTTGGTGCCGGTGTGCGCCGCCGCCACGGTCGTCTGGAGACCCCACGGACCGGACCCGGTGTACATCGTGACGTGGTCGACCAGGTTGTCACCGTCGAGGTTGTAGTAGAAGAGCAGGTCACCGGGGCGCAGTTGACTGAGCGGGATGTGGGGCAGAGTGGCCCACTGAACTTCGGTGGTGCGAGGAATGCTGTAGCCCGCCTTGGCCCACGCCCACTGAACCAGTCCCGAGCAGTCGAATCCGAGACCCGGGGTTTCACCACCCCACACGTAGGGCACCCCAATCTGGGTCTCGGCCCAGTGCACGGCGAGAAGTCCCGCCGCACTACCGGCGGACGAACCCGACACGGTGGGGGTCGCGGCCGGGGGAGTGGCGGCCTGGATGGCCTGGGTGACCTGGTTCGCCGCGGACTGTCCACCCACCGCCGCGGCCGCGGCGACCGCCGAGGATTCGGCCTGAAGGTTTCCGGCGCGCGCCGCGGCGGCACCCGCGGCCACCTCGAACGAGATGATCTGGCCCTTCAACTTGATGGTGACGGCGGCGAGGGTGTTGCGAG
>JAKBAZ010000188.1 GCA_021826255.1 Actinomycetes bacterium | reverse complement strand
GACGAGAGGTCGGTGTCGGTATGAAAGACCAACGTGGTCTTCGCCCCGCGCGACTCGAGGGCTCGCGCGGCGTCGTACTCGCAGTTCGACCCGGGAAACACCACCACCGCGACGTGAGTCACGCTACCGGTCCACGAGTGAGCAGGTGGCGTCTTCGATCACGGGATTAGACAGCAGGCGCTCGGCGAGACCCCTCGCCACCTCGAGCGCCGCGTCGGGACTCGGGGCGTCCACCTCGAAGAGGAAGAGCTTGCCGGCCCGCATCCGGTGAACCCCATCAAAACCTAAGGCGCCAAGGGAGCGCTCGATGGTTGCCCCGGCCGGGTCGGCGATACCGGATCGTAAGGTGACGTCGACTCGTACGGCGTAGTTCATTCGCCTCCACCGTACCAGTCCTCGAGCGAACCCCCCGTCACGAGTTCGTAGGCGCGCCGGTAGCGCTCCGCGGTCTCGCTCACGACCCCGGGCGGAATTGTCGGGGGCGGCGGGGTGCGGTCCCACCCCGACTCGTCGAGCCAGTCCCGAAACGGTTGCTTGTCGAACGAGGGTGGAGTCCGTCCGGGCTCGAGATCATTCGCCGCCCAGAGGCGAGACGAGTCGGGGGTCACCACTTCGTCACAGACCACCAGACGTCCGTCGACCCAGCCGACCTCGAACTTGGTGTCCGCCAACACCAGCCCGCGTTCGGCTAGGTGGTCGGCGGCGAGACGAAAAATCGTGAGGCACATCGCTCGGCATCTCGCGAGGGTCTCGTCACCCACGAGTTGGGCGGCCTCCTCGTTCGAGATGTTGACGTCGTGGCCCTCGGCGGACTTGGTCGACGGGGTGAATCGGGGCTCGTCGAACGCGTCACCGAGGCGCAGGCCCTCGGGCACTGCTTCGCCGTGCACCGTGCCTCGGCGCCGGTACTCCTCGTAGGCCTGGCCGGCGAGACGTCCGCGCACGATGCACTCGAGGGGCACCATCTCGGCCTCGCGCGCGAGACACGCCCGACCGGCCCAGGCCGGGGGGAACTCGTCGACAAGGGGGGTGATCACCGCGGGGTCACAACTGACGAGGGCGCTCTCGACCTCGGGGGCCACGCGTCTCGCCCAGAAATCGGTGACACCAGTGAGAACCCGCCCCTTATCGGGGACGGTCTCGTTCATCACGACGTCGAAGGCGCTCAAGCGGTCCGACGCGACGAGCAGCAGATGGTCGGGGTCGACTCGATAGACATCTCGGACTTTGCCCGAATAGAGCAGGGTCGGACTCACGAGGTGAACTCCAACGAGCTCAGTATTCGTCGGCGATGCCCGAGGAGACGCTCCACGTCGAAGGCGCTCGCGAGACGCTCCGGACTCAAGTCCATCGTCTCGTCGGCGGTGACAACGTCACGCAGGGGAGTCCGAGACTCCCGGGCCCGCGCCGCGGCGCCTTGAACCAACCGGTAGGCGTCGTCGCGCGAGTGCCCGGCATCCACCAGGGCCAGGAGCAGCGACTGGGAGAACACGAGGCCGAGGGAGTTCACCTCGAGGTTCTCGCGCGCGCGCTCGGGAAAAAGGACGAGTCCGCGCGCGAGCGCCGTGGCCTGACGCACCACGTAGACCGTCAGAGTCAACGCGTCGGGCAAGATGATCCGTTCAACCGAGGAGTGCGAGATGTCGCGTTCGTGCCAGAGGGCCACGTCGTCGAGTCCGGACTGGAGATAGCCCCGGAGCACCCGGGCGAGTCCGCAGAGGCGCTCGGAGAGCACGGGGTTGCGCTTATGGGGCATGGCTGATGAGCCCTTCTGGCCCGGGCGAAAGGGCTCTTGGGCTTCTCCCACCTCACTGCGCGAGAGGTGACGAACTTCGAGGGCGAACTGCTCGACCGCGGTTCCGAGACTGGCGCAGGCGTAGAGCACCTCGGCGTGGCGATCGCGCGCGATCACCTGAGTCGCCGGAGTCGGCGTGAGTCCGAGGGCGCGACACACGGACTCTTCGACTCGAGGGTCGATGTTCGAGTACGTCCCGACCGCCCCAGAAAGCTTGCCGACCGCGATGGTGTCGCGGGCCCGCCGAGCGCGCTCGAGATCGCGGTCCACCTGGAGGGCGAAGAGGGCGAACTTCGTCCCGTAGGTCGTGGGCTCGGCGTGCACGCCGTGGGTCCGGCCGAGAATCGGCAGGTCGATAGAGTCGCGAGCGCGTTCGGCCAGCGCGTCTCTCAGCGCGCGAGTCTCCGTAATGACGACGTCCATCGCTCGAACGAGAGTGACGCACAACGCCGTGTCGACCACGTCAGACGAGGTGAGGCCGTAGTGAATCCAGGCCCCCTCGGGCATCCCCACTCGCTCCTGGACGACGTCGACGAAGGCGGCCGTGTCGTGCTGAGTGACGGCCTCTCGCTCCTCGACGGCACGAACGAACTCCTCGTCGATGTGGGGGCGTCGCTCCCTCAGGGCCGCGGCGTCGGAGGGCGGAATCACGCCGAGTTCGCTCAGCGCCTCGGCGGCGAGGATCTCCACCTCGAGCATCGTGTCGAAGCGCCGGACGTCAGAGAACATCTCGACGAGGTCGCGCGGGGCGTACCGAGGTATCACTGAGTCTCCTTCACGTGGTGGGCGATGTCGTGTCGTACGACGCGTCCGGGAAACTGGACCTGCTCGACGGCCCGATAGGCCAATTCGCGAGCCTGGGCGAGGGAGTCGGCGTGGGCACTGAGGG
>JAKBAZ010000187.1 GCA_021826255.1 Actinomycetes bacterium | reverse complement strand
TCTCCCTGGTTTTCCCCACCAAACAGCAGGGGGCTCGTGGCCATCCCTTCATCTGACAGCGCCTCTTCGATGAGGGGATAACGAGCCTCGAGAAACGTCGACGGCTCACCCGACGAGGGGGCACGCACCACCACGGCGACACGGGGAACGGACCTACTCACGGACGAAGTCTTACACCTTTGGGAGCCATCTCGTGAGGCTCGCTAGAGGATCGAGTCTCGCGACCACGTCACGTGCACCGTCCCGCTCTCGGCGACTTCGGAGTGCACCGTGAAGTCACGGGTCACGTCGCGCAGTCCACTCCAGAGATTGACCCCTCGCCCGAGAATGATGGGCGCGATCGCCACGTGGAGCGAGTCGACGAGTCCCTCGCGAAGAAACTGGCGAACGGTACTCGGCCCGCCCCCCACTCGTACGTCTGCTCCCTTCGCGAGGTCCCGAGCCACGTCGAGCGCGTCACGGGCGCTCAGGTCTCGAAAGTGAAACGACGTTCCGTCCGAGAAGTCGAGGTCGCCAGTGCGCCGGTGAGTGAGAACGATCACCGGGTAGTGAAACGGGGGTGCATCACCCCACCACCCGCGCCATTCGGGGTCGTCGGGGAAGTGGTGAAGACCGAACATTCCGGCCCCCATGACTTCAGCCCCAATGCCCTCGAAGTATCGCGCGGCGTAGGCGTCATCGACTCCCACCGTTCCGGCCCCGCTCTCGTCCCCAAAGACTCTGCGGCGAAACGTCCTCGTCGCCACGTACGCCCCGGTCAGACGCTCCCAGTCTGGACCCATGGGGCTCTCGGGCGTCGACCCCTCGCTGGTGGCGAAACCGTCCAAAGAGATATTCAGATCAACTCGTACCCGCACCGGACCCCCTGACCTTCTGCTCTTGTCCTACTGAGTGTTCTCTTGAGGCGAGTAGAAAGCCCACTGCCCCTCCGAGACCACCTCGCACCGCTCCCCGTCCACCACCACCGCTGAGGCGTCGTCGAGGGAGTAGGTCGCAACATTTTCTCTTTGTGCCCACTCGCGAACTCGATCGGGAGTGTGATCGGCGAAGATCGGGTTGGGATTGCCCACGTGCACCCAGAGCGAGAAGTCCACTATTCCGAGGCCATTCTCGGCATCCTCGCTCGCCGGCGCCCCCGGGGCCAGCACGGCGCGGTTGAACTCGGCGTCACAGTTCCGCGAGCCCATGACGATGCTGCCGGCACTGACTCCGACGTAGACCAGGTCATCACGTGGAGCCACGAACTCGAGCAGTCCGCTCCGGCGCATCCAGTAGTGCAGGTAGCTCACGTGGCCACCCCACACGAGCAGAGCGTCACACTCATCGAGCGCCCTCTGCCACTCGGAGGCCGAGACGGACTCGAGTGCGGTGAGTTCGAGGAGACCGAGGGACTTCCACCCCAGTCCCACCAGCGCCAGGGAGAGATCACCCCGGAGCGCTCGCATCGCGCCTTCTCCACCGTTGGCGAAGGGGTGCATCCCCGTCACGACGAACAGGGCCCGAGAGTCCTCTACGGGCCGACCCAAAAGATTGTCGAGGGCGGACCGAATACTGGCGTTCGTCACCCCGTTGGACGTGAGGAGTAGCTTCATCGTCGACCCATCCTCATCACGTCGGGTGAGGCGTTCGTGGAGATATCACTCACGAAGCCATTGGCGTTGCGATCATCCAGCGGATGCCCCAACGATCCAAACAGGTAGACCAGTAGGAACCCCAGGGCTGGTCGGCGGGAGCGTTCTCCTCTACCCCCGCGGCAAGTCCGGCATAGAGACGGTCGACTTCGGCGCGCTCATCGACCTCCACCATGATGGTGGTGTTGTTGCCAACCCGACACTGCATCCCCTGAGACTCGAGCATGTCGGTCGCCATGAGGACGTGGCCGCCCGCGATTTCCACCTCCATGTGCATGATCTTGTCTCCGTCGTCGCCCGGAAACTCGACGCCCAGCGCCATGTCGTTGAAGCGCACGATCGGACCGACGAACTGAGTGCCGAAGAGATCGCGGTAGTGGGTGAAGGCCTCCTCGGTCGTACCGGGATAGTTGAGATACGTGCTGACGCGGGCCACGGGGCCTCCTTTGACGTTGTCGCCCGAAGTGTAACCGGGTGGAATCCCCCTCTCCACGAACAACGACGGTCACGAGGAGAACCAAATCCCCACGCGGTCCACCACGTCCCCCAGTACGGGTTACGTAGCGTCGTCGCCTTCAGAGTCGTCACGCTCCAGCGAGGCGACAATCTCGCCCACTCGTCGCTCTCTCGAGTCCACTCGACGCAGCGAGGTCAACCGATAGGTGATGGAGAACTTTGTCGCTCGCGGGAGCGACTCGAACGCCGCGGCGGCGCGCGGAGCGCCGGCGAACGCCCGGGCAAGATCGTCGGGGACCTTCAGGGACGCTTGCCCTTCGTAGGCCCGTTCCCAGCGTCCGTCCTCCTTCGCCCGTCGTACCTGACCGAGACCTTCGTGGGTCAGGCGCCCCTCCCCAATGAGACGTTCGACGATCTCGACGTTCCGGCGTGACCAGCGACTCCCGTTTCGACGTGGAGTGAACCGACGACAGAACGTCTCGTCGTCTCGAGCAGAGAGGACTCCGTCGATCCATCCCACGCACAGGGCTTCTTCGAGCGCCTGGTCGTACGTGAGACTCGTCGGGACCGAGCGCCCCTTTTTCGCGAGAACGAGCCGTACGCCCG
>JAKBAZ010000186.1 GCA_021826255.1 Actinomycetes bacterium | reverse complement strand
TCATCAAGATGGCATGGGGTAGCGAACGCCCACCCTGCACCAAGAGTTCGACCGTTTCGTCGAAGCTCGCCGAGTCACTCATACCGGGGGTCATCACCGGGGCAAACGTGGAGACCGGCGCGGGGAGCAGATCGCTCGACATTGTCGACTCCCGTGCGGTCATCCAGTTGCGGTTGCCCCGAACGGTGTTGATCTCGCCGTTGTGAGCGATATAGCGGAAGGGTTGGGCGAGGTCCCACCGGGGCAGGACGTTGGTGGAGAATCGAGAGTGCACGAGGGCAATGGCCGACGTGAGTCGCGGGTCGCGCAGGTCGTCGAAGTAGCGACGCAGTTGGGGCGAGGTGAGCATTCCCTTGTAGATGAGGACCCGCGTCGAGAAGGAGGCGGCGTAGGCGTCACTCGAGCGCTCGATGTGACGTCGAGCGACGAACAACGCCCGCTCGAGGTCACTCGCTGAGTCCGAACGGACGAGTTGCTGAAGGAATAGCGGCTCCGACGCCGCCGAGGTCGCACCGAGCAGACTGGAGTTGACGGGAACCTCACGCCACGCGACGGTCCGTACTCCGAGGTCGGCGCAGGAGCGCTCGATCGTGTGGGTGAGTGCCTTGCGGTCCTCGTGCCGGGGAAGCATCCAGAAGCCCACGCCGTACTCACCGGGTCGTAGGGAGTCATCGGCGAAGACCTCGCGCATAAAGTCGTGAGGCATCTGGATGAGGAGTCCCGCCCCGTCACCGGAGTGGACGTCGGCCCCACTGGCGCCACGGTGCTCCATGTTCTCAAGAATGGTGAGGGCGTCGGCCACGGTGGAGTGGGTGGGGGTCGCCGTTAAGTCGGCAATCATTCCGACACCACAGGCGTCGTGTTCGAACGCGGGGTCGTAGAGAGGAAACATTGGGGTCATTCTCGTCACCTTTTCTGGGGCGACGTTGACCCGATAGGGAGTATAGCGAGGCCGTTTAGCGGACTCGTGCTCGGGGTTCATCATGACCAACGGCTAGAGTGGGAGGCCCACGGGCTGTGGCTTAGTTTGGTCTAGAGCGCTCGGCTGGGGGCCGAGAGATCGGGAGTTCAAATCTCCCCAGCCCGACCACTGTTGGACGCTCTTCACTTCGAAGAGGGTTCGACGACGCGGTTATACAGCGTTCCGAGACCATCGATTCGGGTGACAATCTCGTCTCCCACCTCGAGGAATCGTGGCGGCTTTTGTCCTTGACCTTCCCCCGCGTGCGAGCCGGTAAAGATGAGATCTCCCGAGCGCAACTCCACGACTCGAGACAGATACTCGACGATCTCGACGACGCTGAAGACCATGTCCTTGGTGCTCGAGTTCTGGAACGTCACCTCCGACACGTCGCAGCGCACTCCCAAGGACTGGGGGTCGGAGATCTCGTCGCGAGTGGTGAGCCAGGGACCGATGACCGTGAAGTTGGGCCAGGACTTTCCGAGGGAGAACTGGGGCGGAGTGGCCGCCATCTGGAGGTCGCGGTCGGAGATGTCTTGGCCAACGCAGTATCCGGCGATGGCCTCGAGTGCCGCCTCGCCCTTCAAGTCTCGACCCCCAGTGCCGATGACGACGACGAGCTCGGACTCCCAGTCCACCGTGTCGCTGACTCGAGGGATGAGAGACCCGGTTCCCGCGAGGGAGGACGAGAACTTGGTGAAGACCATTGGGGTGCTCGGCGAAGGCAGTCCCATCTCCCGGGCGTGTTCGTGATAGTTGAGGCCGACGGCGAAGATCTGGGAGGGGGCAGCGACGACGGGTCCGAGACCCGCGTCGCGAGCGGGGTCGTCGACCCGGTCTACCGAGTGTGTGGCTCTTGACTCTCCCCACCACTCCCCCAACTCCTCGAGGCGAGTCAGGAGGTCGTCGAGGCGGGAGGAGAATCGCCCCGCGCTTGCCGTGGCGACGTCGACGAAGCCGTCTTCTAGAACAATGTGGGCTCGACCGTGGCGGTTCGCTAGTCGCACGTGGACTCCTTATTGCGAGATTGTCCTAAGAGCATACGACGACGGAGGCCGCTCGAACCTTTAGTCTCGACGCGGTCGCGTTGCAGAGGAGATCCGTGTCAGTTTTGTTCTCACCCCTCACCCTTCGAGGTACCACCTTTGCCAATCGACTCTGGGTGGCTCCCATGTGCCAATACAGCGCGCACGACGGTGTCGTGGGCGAGTGGCACCGCGTCCACCTGGGGTCCTTTGCGACCGGAGGGTTTGGGCTGGTGATGAGTGAGGCGACGGCCGTGAGTCCCGAGGGACGCATCTCGGTCGCTTGCCCCGGACTCTACCGAGACGACCAGGAGGACGCCTGGCGCATCGTGGTGGACTTCCTTCACTCTCAGGGTGTTCTTGCCGGGGTGCAACTGGCCCACGCCGGGCGTAAGGGTTCGACCTTCGCTCCGTGGGACGAGCGAAGCCACGCCTCCGTGGAGGAAGGTGGCTGGGAGACTCTCGCCCCTTCCGCCCTGGCCTTCGAGGGCTACCCCGTCCCTCGTGAAATGACCCGAGACGACATCGACTCAGTCCGTCGGGCCTTCGTGTCGAGTGCGCGACGGGCGCTGGCGGTGGGATTCGACGTGCTCGAAGTCCACGCGGCTCACGGCTACCTGCTTCACGAGTTCCTTTCACCGCTCTCGAATCGGCGTACCGATGAGTACGGCGGCGACTTGGCACACCGAGCACGACTACTTCTCGAGGTGGCGAGCGACCTTCGAGTCCTCAGTGATGC
>JAKBAZ010000185.1 GCA_021826255.1 Actinomycetes bacterium | reverse complement strand
CTTCTCCAATACCTCGGGTATGAATGCTTGGCCGCCGAACCCGGGGAACACCGACATGACGAGCACCATGTCCACGCTGGAGAGGTAGGGTTCCAGCCTCGAGTAGGGGGTGTCGGGGTTCGCCGCGATTCCCACTCTCATCCCCAGAGAGCGAGCGTCGGCGAGGGCTCCAGCCACGTCTTCAACCTCGACGTGGACCGTGCAGCTGTCGGCTCCGGCTCGGGCGAACGCCTCGAGATACCGGCGAGGTTCGGAGATCATGAGGTGACAGTCAAAGTACCGGGGCGAATGCCGTCGAAGAGACGCGATCACCGGTGGGCCGATGGTGATATTGGGGACAAAGTGGCCGTCCATCACGTCGAGGTGCAGCCAGTCGACCACTCCCTCCACCTGGTGCGCCGCGCCGGCCAGGTTCCCGAAGTCGGCTGACAATAAGGAGGGCGCAATCTTCACTTGTCCCAGGGGTCCCGGGTCCACTCGAGTCACGGGGCCAGCCTAGAGGGCGAGTGCAATCGACTGGGAGCGTTCAGCGAGTCGAGGGAGTCACCACGATGATCTCTTCGAGACCCACCGCGTGATGGGGTCCTCGAACCGTGAGTCGAATTCGGTAGTGCCCTGGATGAGTCGCCGAACCCACAATGATGGTGAGGTCTCGCGACTGACCACTCGTCAACACCCTCGGCGCCAGCACTCGCACTCCCGCGGGGAGACCAAAAACCCTCACGACAATGGACTGCGAACGCCCCGACGTCAGCCGAGTGACGAGGCGAAGTCGGTGGCGTGAGCCTGGAGCAAGAGACACGTGAGAGGACGACAATTTAGCGACGTACAACATCGGCGCAGGTCGTACCCTCACGCTAAGAGACGTCGACGCCGAGTCGGTCGGACCGGTGCCGGTAATGGTGAGGGGGTAGGTTCCCGGAGTCGTCGTGGCGGAGCTCGTGAGGGTCACTTGGTCGGCGCTCCCGGCAACGACGGAACTGGGCTGAAAAGTGGCACTGACTCCGTTTGGTAAACCGGTCGCCGAGAGCGTGAGGGTCTGAGCGACACCCGACGTGACGAGTGAGGAGATCGACACCGTCGTCGAGGTGCCCGCCGTCATTGACGCCAGTGGAGAACTGGAGAGGCTGAAGAGATTGGGCGACCCTCCCGCGATGGGGTCACCCATCACGCAGGCGTTATCCAGATTTGACCACGTCGACTGCATCGGAAATGTCCCGGTAGCTAGCACAATGTTCGCCGCCCCACCGGGAGAGCCCGGCGCAATCCACGCACAGAGATCACCGTTTTCTTCACCTTGGTTGTTCGGAGCGAGCCAGCCACCTCCGGCTGACATATCGGTAAGTGTTTCGGCGTACTCGTGACCCTCCACAATCGTCACACCGTCGAGTGCCCCCGCGGTTCCGTTGACGAGGTCAGCGCCACACGACTGGGTTGCGTCAGGTATGTAGGGAAGATTGGTATAGGCCACTTGAGAGTCGTAACTGTGCCAGGCGCAGAAACCGTTATTGGGGAAGCCATCGGGCGTCGTGCCGGTGGGGGACACCACCACGTACTGGGCGGACGCGTTGGACTCGCTCGTCACGTTTCCGAAGTGTTGAGCCGCAGAATCTGCCTCCGCCGAGATCTGTGACTGCGTGGCCGACGAGGGAGCGGGTTGGGAGTTGTCGTACCAGACTCCGGCGAGTACCGAGCTCGACGGATACGAGATGTGTTGAGCCCCTGCCGGGCACGTCGTCGTTCCGGCCGGTACGTTGTTGCAGTACTGGGTCATCACACCCGACCAGAGTTCTCCATTCGTACCGAGTCCAGAAAACAGTGCCTCGAGGTCGGGTGCCATTCCCGCGGGATCGCCACTAAACGTCGGGTAGGTCCCGGTCGTCGACTCGGCCCCCCACTGAGAACCCCAGAACACGAGATACACCTTTGGCGAGCCCACAGCGGTTTCGACACCATTGATACCACCCTGATTCACGAGCGTGTTCGAAGTCGTCGCGGCGAAGGGACGCAGCACGTGGTGGGCCACCGAGTGAAGAAGTTCCTGCTCGCCCACCGTCGGAAAGTAGATCGGTGTCGGCATGACCGGCGGCGTTCGTGACAACTGGACTGAACGGTCGGGCACGAGGGCGCTCACCGTCGTCGAATTCAATAAGAGTAGAGCCCCCACGATGAGAAGGCTGACGCCCCCTCGACGCGCGTGCGACTCCGTCATTCGCTCACCGTAACATCTCACCCGCGATCGGGTCCTACCCCCACAGGGGAGGGGTGAGATAGCGTGCTCCATCCCACCACGAACGAGCCGTCATCACCCGGGACCCTTCGGGAACTACTCGTTCAAGGACGAGAGATCCGTGGGCACATCCGGCGTACACCTCGTCGTCGACGACGTCGAGACGACCTGGTCCGGGAGAGTACTGCGCCACTCGCGCGGCGAGCACCCTGACCCGACGCCCGTCGACCACGAGAAAACTCCGTCCGAGTCGAACGACCCGGTGCGCCTCGGCGGCGTCGACCTCGGGCGAGAGGCGAAACACCTCGGGAGTCAACTTCTTGGCGTACGTCACCTCGCCCTCTTGCTCGCGCGGGTGGGCGAGTCTCTCGGGATCCGAAAGCACGTCGACGAGCAGTCGGGCACCCCGGTCCGCGAGATCGCCGACGACGTCTTCCGCGTAACGCTCACCCACTTCAACTTCTTCACTCGCGTATACGGGGCCGGCGTCTAGTTCGGCTCGCACC
>JAKBAZ010000184.1 GCA_021826255.1 Actinomycetes bacterium | reverse complement strand
CGACGACGGCCGCCCAGACTCCGAGGGCCTGGGCCCGTTCGCGAGGATCGGTGAAGGTGTTGGTGACGATGGACATGGCGACCGGATTGAGCATGGATCCGCCCACCGCTTGAATCATGCGGAACGCGACCAAGAGATCGAGACTGGGGGCGAGACTGCACAGGAGCGATCCCACGGTGAAGAGGGCGAGTCCGGCCGTGAAGACTCGGCGCCGACCTAAGCGATCGCCCGTGGATCCCGACAACATGAGCAAGCTGGCGAGCACCAGGGTGTAGGCGTCGACAGTCCACTGCAGGCCCGAGACGGAGGCGTGGAGGTCGTGGCCGATGGAGGGAAGCGCCACGTTGAGAATCGTCACGTCGAGGCTGACGATGAGCAGGCTCATCGAGCAGATGAGGAGAACGCCGACTCGCTGGCGGCGACTGAGGTCGCCGAGGGAACCCGAACGTGAAGTGGAGTCGGTCATCAGTACTTACGACTGTATAAGTACTTTTTCACTTCGACGACGGGCGGGTTGACGCGCTAGCCCAAGTACTTCGTGGAGTCAGTGAGAAAGGTGTGGTACGGCACAACAGAACTGGCGGGGGGCACCCCTACGGTGACGGGTTGACCGAACTTGCTGTAGAGAACGGTGACCGTTGTCCTCAGCGTCGACGTGCCGAGGAGGGTCGTTCGTTCGACGGTTTGCTCGGCCACAATGAGACCGAGATGGTTAACCCAGAGGGTGTCTCGGCGAGGACCCGAAGAACTGATCTCCTTCATGAGGGTGGCCCGCTGGGTCGCGGTGAGATGCAGCGCGGACAGCTGAGTGGCGGCGGTCGCGAGGATGGCGGACACCGGAACGGTGACCCGGTACCCCTCGGCCGACACCCCGTCGACGCTGCCGGCACCGAGGGCGGTCACGGTGACCCCCGGTTGGTTTAACTCTCTGAACTGGAAGAGAACGTTGGTGCCCGACGTCGAGGTGGACGCGTTGTCCGCGAGGGTCTCACCGACCCACGCCTTGTGACTCACCAGTTGGACGATGTTCGCGCCGTCGACCACAACACTCAGGTAGAGCTTTTGACCCGACGTCACGACGACCTCATTGGTGGTGGAACTACCGTTCGACGTGCTGAGCCCGAGCGACGCCCGGGCCGACGCGAAGTCGATGACTCCGCCGCCCGTCATGGTCACCGTCGTACCCCCAATGGTCGAGGTCCCACCCTTGACCGTGAGCGAACACGTACCCTGGCGCTCGGTGGCGGCGACGGCTGCCCGAACGGCGCGTAACGCGGAGGACGGGCCCTTCGCGAAGGCGGTTCCTCCGATCCCTAGTGACGGGACGACTCCCACCAGGAGAGCGAACGTCACTCGGTGTCGAAACCTGACATCCACGGGAACTCCTTCGGACGAGCTAACTCCGCTCAGCCTAGGTCGGGGGAGTAGCGAACTCCCCCGACCCTGAGAGGACCTCTTATTCGAAGAGGGGTAGTGCTTCCATGTCCTGAGCGAGCTCCTCGGCGCTTCCCGACATCGTCGGACGAGTCGGACGAACGATGACGAGGGCCACTCCGAGGGCGACGACGGCGACCAGGCCCCCGACGAAGAGGGCGCTCGATCGCCCGTGGGAGGCGGCGACGCTCGACAGCGCGGCCACCCCGAGGGCTCCTCCGGCCTGCTGCATGGTCTGGAGCATGCCCGACGCGGCCCCGGCGTCTTGGTAGGGAACCCCGGCCAGAATCGTGGCACTGATGGGTAGAAAACTCGAACCCGCGCCCAGCCCGAAGAGCAGGAGTGGCCCGAGCAGGCTCGACGCGTAACTACCGTGCCGCAGTCCCTCGGCGATCCAGAAGGCGGCGATACTGACCACGGTGAGACCGACGAGTAGGGGGCGACGGGCACCGAATCGAGACACGACCCGCGGGGTGATTCGCGACATCGTGAAGATCATCGCGGTGAGGGGAAGAAAGGCGAAGCCGGTCTGGATGGCGCTGAAGCGGAGGTTGGTTTCCATGTACTGGGACACGAAGAAGAACACGCCGTACATCGTCGCCGGGAGGAGGAACATGCCCGCGTACGCTCCCGCTCGCGTGCGCTCCGTGAGCAGGCGTAGGGGGAAGAGAGGTCGAGCGGTTCGTTGCTCCACTCTGACGAAACCGACCAGAAGGCCCGCGCCGAGGACGAAGAGAGCGAGGGTGTTGACGAGCGCCGCGCGCTCGGCAATCCTGATGAACCCGTAGATGATGGCGCCAATCCCGCCGGTGACGAGTAGGGCCCCCGGAACGTCGAGACGTCCACCGTTACGCGGTGGCTCGGGAACGAATCGGGGAGCGAGGGCGACCACCGTCGCGCCGATGGGCACGTTGATAAACATGACCCAATTCCACGACGCCCACGACGTGAGAGCACCTCCGAGGAGGAGTCCGAGTGAGCCCCCACCAGCCGAGACGGCGGTGAAGACGCCCAGTGCTCGGTTTCTCGCGGGGCCTTCATCGTAGATGGAGGTAATCAAACTCAGCGTGGAGGGTGCGGCGAGGGCCGCCCCCACACCCTGGAAGGCCCGGGCGAGGAGGAGGTCGGCCGACGTAGTCGCCAGCCCTCCGAGGAAAGACGAGAGGGTGAAGAGGGTCAGACCCACCATGAACAGTCGCCTCCGGCCGAAGACGTCGCCCAGTCGTCCTCCGAGGAGAAGGAGACCTCCGAAGGCGAGACTGTAGGCGTCGACGACCCAGGCCAAGTTGGCGTGAGAGAAGTGCAACGTC
>JAKBAZ010000014.1 GCA_021826255.1 Actinomycetes bacterium | reverse complement strand
AATGTCGCCTCGCTGAAGGGCCTGTTGGTAACCGGTGATGTCTCGCGTACCGCTCGCGGCCAGAATGTCGTAACGGCGTTCCATCTCCTTCACCGCCCACGCCAGTGCTCCCGCCGCCTTCTTCGGATCAACAACAACGGGTGCGAGCAAGTGTGGGAGGTCACCGTACTGGCCCAACTCCACTCGTTTGGGGTCAACGAGAATGAGACGAACCTGCTCGGGACTAGCCCTCATCACGAGGGAGGTAATGAGGGAGTTAATACACGAGCTCTTACCCGCTCCCGTCGCCCCGGAAATCAACACGTGGGGCATCTCTCCCAGATTGACCACGACCGTCTTACCGGCGATGTCTCGTCCGATCGGTACGTCGAGGGGGTGGTCACTCGAGAGGGCCTCCTCGCTCGCCAGCAGGTCTCCGAGGGCCACGAGTGCCCGTTGGCGATTGGGCACCTCGACACCAATCGCGGATCGTCCCGGGATGGGGGCCAAAATACGAACGTCGGGACTGGCCATGGCGTAGGCGATGTCCTTGTTGAGCGAGGTCACTCGAGCAACCTTCACCCCCGGACCGAGTTCCAACTCGTAGCGAGTCACCGTCGGACCAACGGTGAAGCCAATGAGGTGCGTGTCTACGCCGTGGGCGAGGAGGGCCGCGACCAACTCTCGCCCCGCCGCCTCGATGGCCGCCCGATCCTGAGCCTGGGCTCGAGTACGTGAGAGCAGCGTCAGGGGTGGGAGTTCCCAGTCGGTGTTCTGGTCACTCTCGCTCGCCGACCCGTGCGGAACCAACTCCTCCCCCGGTTCGTCTACCTCCGCGGTGAACTCGTACTCGTCGTGGGTGACGGGCTCATCCTCGTCGTCACTCTCGGGCTCGGGGTCTCCCACGTGCGCCCGGGTTGATCGAGGGGCGGTCTCCTCACTCGCCCACGGATCGTACGCGTCGCTGTCGGCGAGTTCGGGCGAGGTCGAGTCCTCCGCTCTCTCGTCGGCGTGACGACGACGTCGACGTGAGGGGCGCTCTGGGGCGTCGAGAGCGAGTTGATCATCGACGCCGTTGTCCAGGTCCTCATCCTCGGATTCGTCCACTTCGTCGGAACCGGGACGCGCCACCCACCACCGCCCCAAGTGGCGAAAAAAGAAACGGATACCGCGATACAAGCCGCCGAGGAGGGCCCGTAGGCCCATCGAGGCCCCCACCATGATCGAGACCAGCAGCACCGCGACGAGAACGACGGCGGCACCGAGGGTGCCCACCACTCGGGCGAGTTCACCACCGGTCAACACCCCGAGCCATCCACCGGCGTTACCGAGTCGGGACGCACCCGCACCGAGTCCCGGGCGACCGGCCAGGAGATCTCCAAGTCCACTGACCGCCACGAGGGCCAGGGAGAGCCCCCAGCCGAATCGGGCCCGCTCCAGATCCACGCGACGGGTAAGGAGAGCCAGCGCCAGGGCCACCAACAACAGCGGAATGACAATTCGCGAAATACCAAAGACGTACTCCAGCGCGAGGGTAAACGGGCGACCGAGTGCACCCAGTGCACCAAACTGGGCGAGGAGGGCGAAGGCCGCGAGAACACCGAGCGCGACCACGACGACGTCGCGACGGTGTCGACTCCACAGCGAGTCGGACTCACGAGGAGGGGCCGATCGACGTGAACGGGAACCGCGCGAGCGAGAGGGGGACGCCCGACGAGGAGTTGCCACGAAGAGTTAATTTACCGGAGACCCACTGCACTCTCTGGTTCTTCTAACGTAAACAAGATGACTTCCCCACTCGACTCCTCGCTTCAACTCGCCGAGCGCACCGGAGCCCACGCTCGGGTCGCCACCGTGGTAGCGAGAGAGCACTTAAGCCCCTCGCTCGTCCAGGTCACCCTCGAGGGCGACGTTGAGGCCCTGGCGGGCCAACCCGGACAAGACGTGATGGTTCTGGTCGATTCGTCGAAGCCCTCCCTTCGACGTCGATACAGTGTGCGTCGCACCAACGTCGAGAGCCAAACCCTCGATCTGTGGATTCAAACCACCCACGACGGGCCGGGAGCGGCGTGGGCTCTCGACGCGCCCTTCGGCTCGACCGTCGACCTCGTCGGCCCCAGGGGAAAGATCTTCCTCGACCCCATGGCCGATTGGCACCTCTTCGTGGGCGGAGTGAGCGCCCTCGGAGCGTTCTACTCTCTCGCCGAGAGCATAGAGACTCCCGGACGCGCCCTCTTCGTGGTCGAGCTCGACGACCCCGCCGACGCACTCACCCCAAGTGTCGATTCCGAACTGGGTGTGACGGGTGTCTTCGTCGACCGGGCCGAGCGCGAACAACGAGACCCTGCAGGACTCCTCGCGGCGTTGTCCAGCCTCGACCTACCCCCCGATGAGGGCCACGCCTACGTCTTCGCCGAGTTCTACGTCACGCGCGCTCTGCGCACGGCGCTACTCGACCGGGGCCTCGCTGAGTCCGCCATTTCTCACAAGGCCTACTTTCGCTCCGGCATCGCTAACCGAGAGCAGGGTGAGCCGATTAAGGACGCGTAGGTCCGCTGGCGTCTCGTTCACGGGGTCGTGAAGCACTCACCCCACGAGGTCAATAACAGCGTCTCGACGGCGCTCGACGCGTGTGACACGACGTCAACACCGACGTCCAGGTGCGCGGCCGACATCGCCCCGCCATAAAGTGGGACCACCACGTCAGGGGTTCCCGGCGTTTCTACCAGCGGGCCACTCGCCAGGGTAAAGGTCTCCCGCACGCGCTGGCGGAGCTGCGACACTTCATCAGACGGGGGCCCTGGCCCAGGGAATCCAGTCGCGACTCTAGCGAAGGGGCCGTCACGACAGTTCGTCCTCCTGGTCGTCTTGAACAGTCAAGGACCGCGATGAAAACCTTCCAGTGGGTCGGCCCCTTCGTCATCTTTGAGCCCCTCCCCTTATTGTAAATCGCGACGGGCGTGCCGAGTACTACTGCCGGCACTGGGTTGTATCAGATGGACCCGACGGAGTTCCTTGCAACCGTGCGTGCTGAGCTCAAGCAGGCAGCTTCGTCGGCCACAACGAGAACTCAAACGCTGAAAAGGAGCCAGCGTTCGCGTGCCGTCTCCGGCCAAAGCAGAGCCCATCGCCTTGTCAATGACGGATGAGGTGGCCTCGAGGAGGGTACCCCTAGATTACGGCCACGCTGACGAGCAACACGGGTTGGCGCCGGTAGCGCTGTCCGAGAAGACGACCCGCCGCCCGTTGGGCGACCTTAGAAAGTGCGACGTCGTCACGAATCCCCTCGTCGAGGGCGTCGGCGAGGGCCTCTCTCACGGTCTCGACGATGTGCGTCACCACCTGGTCGTCGTCGCCTTCGAACCACCCTCTGGTCGATACGCGCACCGCTTGGGTGATCTCGCCGCGTTCGGCGTGAACTCCCGCGCTAATGAGGACGGCCCCGTACTCGGCGAGCATTCGACGCTCCTCCAGGGGTCGTTCGTCGAGATCCCCGGAGGTTCCGTCAATGTAGTGAAACCCGGCCGGCACCTGCCCGCAGCGACGGATACCCGACGCACTCAACTCGATCTGATCCCCGTCCTCGCACACGATCACGTGAGAGGACTCGAGACCCATGCTCTCGGCCAAGCGGGCGTGGTGCACCATGTGCCGGTACTCGCCGTGCACCGGGACGAAGTTCTTCGGACGAAGAAGCTGGTGAAACGTTCGCAGCTCGCCTTGACGGGCGTGACCCGACGCGTGAACTGGTTCTCTCGAAGAGTCGATGACCTCGGTCCCCGCACGGTGGAGATCGTCGATCACCCGGCCCACCGACCACTCGTTACCCGGAATGGGGTGGGAACTCAAGACAACCGTGTCCGACTCGCCCACTTCGAAGTTCTTGTGATCTCCGCGCGCCATCTTCGACAGCGCCGCCAGGGGCTCACCCTGGGCCCCGGTGCAGATCACGCACACCTCACCCGGCCGGTAGCGCGACACGTTCTCGATGTCGATGAGGTCGCCGGCGTCGATGGTCAAGAGTCCGAGCTTGCGGGCCAACTTGACGTTGGCCTCCATCGATCGACCCATGAGGGCAATCTTTCGGCCCTGGGCGACGGCGACGTTGGCGATCTGCTGAATGCGGTGCACGTGACTCGCGAAGCAGGCCACCACCAGGCGCCGATCGGGTCGCTCGAGGAACACTCTTCGTAGCGCCACCCCCACCGAGCTCTCCGACGGTGTGAACCCCGGCTCTTCGGCGTTGGTGGAGTCGGCGAGAAGCAGTGCAACCCCCTCGGTTCCCAGTTCACCGAGTCGAGCCAGATCGGTGCGGCGTCCGTCGATGGGACTCTGATCCAACTTGAAGTCGCCCGAGTGCACGATGGCCCCGAGGTCCGTGTGAAACACCAAGCAGTGGGCCGAGGGCACCGAGTGGGTCACGGGCAAAAACTCGACGTCGAAAGGACCGATTCGGCGCCGTTCGTAGTCTTCGACCTCGATGAACTCCACACCCGAGACGCGGGCCTCGGTAAGTCGGTGTCGAGCGAATCCCAAAGTGAGCGCCGAGCCGTACACGGGAACGTTGACGTCCTGGAGCAGGTAGCGAAGCGACCCCGTGTGGTCCTCGTGACCGTGCGTGAGCACGATGGCGTCGACGCGATCACGACGTTCGATGAGCCAGCGAAAGTCCGGCAAAATCAGATCCACCCCGTACATATCGGGTTCGGGGAACATCAGTCCGGCGTCGACAACGACGAGGCGACCCCGGTACTCGAGGGCGAGACAGTTCCGTCCGATCTCGCCCAAGCCGCCGAGGAAGGTCACCCGAACGGTCTCGGAGTTAGCCACGGAGCCTCCGCAAATCGTCGATAACCCGACGAACCTGAGCGTCGATGACCTCGTCACCCGCACCGAGGGGCAGGCGACACTGACCCGAGGGCCAGCCGAGGTAACGCAACGCGGCCTTCGTGGGCACGGGATTGGGGTAGTTCTCCGAGGTCTCCACCTCAAAACTCGGCATCAGTCGGTGGTGAACTTCTCGGGCACCCTCGAAGTCGCCGACGAGCGCACACTCGACGAGACGGCGAAGTTCAGGGGCGGCCCAGTGCCCAGCCACTGACACCACCCCCACCGCACCGAGGCTGAGAAAGGCCAGCGTGTACGAGTCGTCCCCGCTGTAGAGGTCGAGGCGTCCCCGGGTGCGCCAGGCCAACTCGCCGGCCGCGATGAGGTCACCGGACGCGTCCTTCAGCCCGACGACGTTCGAACAGCGCTCGAGAATCTGGAGGGTGGTCTCGGCCTTGATTTTGCGTCCGGTGCGCACCGGGATGTCGTAGAGCATCACCGGGAGGTCGGTGGCCTGCGCGAGCGCCACCAGGTGATCGCGCAGTCCAGCCTGAGAGGGTCTCGCGTAGGCCGGAGTCGTCGCGAGGATGCCCGCGACGCCCGTGGTCGAGGCGGCCCGAGTCAGTTCCACCGAGTGGCGCGTATCGGGAGACGACGTGCCCGCCACCACCGGTACCGAGACGGCCGCGGCGACCGTCGAAAAGAGAGCGATTTTCTCCTCGTCACTGAGCGACCCTCCCTCTCCGGTCGAACCGGCCACCACGAGGGCGTCGTTTCCGGCCTCGACGAGGCGACGAGCGAGTTCGGCGGCGCCCGCTACGTCGAGGTCACCCTCTGGGGTAAAGGGCGTGGCCATGGCGGTTAAAACCCGGCCAAAACGAGGTGTGTCCACCCGCCAAAACTACCAGGGCCCCTCGGGATACTCGGGTTGGCCCCAGAGCGTCTAACCAAGAAGGTGGTCGATGCCCTCGACGAATCCGGCCCGTTCGTTCACGTGGGCGAGGGCCAGGGCGACACCTTGGACGAAACTCTGTCGATCAAAAGAGTCGTGACGAATGGTCAAACCCTCCCCCGGACCCCCGAAGAGGATCTCCTGGTGAGCCACGAGTCCCGGGAGCCGTACCGAGTGCACGCGCACTCCCCCTCCGGCGTCGGCGCCGCGCGCTCCCTCGAGCGTGTGGCGCTCGGTGGGTTCGGGTCCGCTCTCGCGCCCGGCGCGTCGACGGGCCTCGACGACGGCGCGAGCCGTCACGAGCGAGGTTCCCGACGGCGCGTCCACCTTGCGGTCGTGGTGTAGCTCGATGATTTCCACGCGTTCGAAGTACGGCGCGGCCAGGGCGGCGAAGCGCTCCGACAAGACCGCCCCTATCGAGAAATTGGCCGCGAGAATGACACCCACGCGCTCACCGGCGCGTTGGAGAGCGTCTCGCTCCACCTCTCCGAGTCCGGTCGTGCCGACCACCAGTCCCGCGCCGTGCTCGGCGCACCAGGCGGCCGAGGTCACGACCGAGTCGGGACGCGAGAAGTCGACCACCGCGTCCACGGCGACGTCGACCTCGGCGAGACTCCGATAGTACGGGGCGGAGAATCGTTGAGCCGGCTCGTGAACGTCGACGAGGCCGACGACCTCCAAGTTCTCTCGTCGTGAGAGTCCCTCCGCGAGGGCCTGACCCATTCGTCCGGCACCACCTACGAGAACGATTCGAGTCATCGTTCTACTGTAGGGGCCGCCGAGATCACTCGGCGGCCCCGACAGTGGTGTCTCAGCGTCGACGCCGACGAGGTCCGCGCGAGGAGTCGTCGGGCATCGCCGGGGACGAGGGACCGAGATCCCCGATCTCCGCGGCCAGTTCGGCTTCGAAGGAGTCCTCGAAGCTCGAGGAACGCGGGGGGCGCGAGCCGGTCGACTCCGAACGCGGGGCGCGGCGCTCGGGCGCGGCCTCCTCGTCTCCCTCGAGAGACGCGAAACCCACGAGCGACAGCGACACCTTGCCCTGGGGGTCGATGTCGTCGACCTTCACCTCAATGGCTTGACCCAGTTCGACGACGTCACTCACCTCACCGATGCGCTTGCCACCGTTCAGTGGCGACATCTTCGAGATGTGCAGCAGTCCGTCGCGGCCCGGCAGGATGTTGACGAAGGCGCCGAACTTGGCGATATTGACGATACGACCTTGGTAGGTGGCGCCCACCTCGGCGCTGGGCGGGTCGAGGATCAGCGAGATTCGGCGCTTGGCCTCCTCCACCGCTCGCCCGTCCTTCGCCCCAATGGTGACGGTTCCGACCATGCCGTCGTCGTCCACCGTGATCTCGGCCCCGGTCTCTTGCTGCAGGGTGTTGATGACCTTGCCCTTGGGACCAATGACCTCGCCGATCTTGTCGATCGGAATCTCGAGGGACACAATCTTCGGCGCAACCTCCGAGACCGACTCGCGCGGCGCGGAGATCGTCGATTCGATGACGTCGAGGATCGCGAGACGCGCCTCCTTAGCCTGGTGCAACGCCCGGGCCAGCACGTCAGCCGGTAGGCCGTCAATCTTGGTGTCCAGTTGCAACGCGGTCACGGCGTCCGCAGTTCCCGCGACCTTAAAGTCCATATCTCCGAAGGCGTCTTCGGCACCGAGGATGTCGGTCAAGGTGGTGTAGGTCCCGTTCTCGTAGACCAAACCCATGGCGATTCCCGCGACGGGAGCCTTCAGGGGCACACCGGCCGCCATCAAGGACAGCGTCGATCCACAGACCGAGGCCATCGAGGTGGAGCCGTTCGACTGCATCACGTCGGACACGACGCGCATGGCGTAGGCGAACTCCTCGGGACTCGGCAGCACCGGCACTAGCGCGCGCTCGGCCAGCATGCCGTGACCAATCTCGCGGCGCTTGGGCGCGCCCACTCGACCCGTCTCACCCGTCGAGTAGGGCGGGAAGTTGTAGTGGTGCATGTAGCGACGGAACTCGTCGGGCGTGATCGAGTCGATCTGCTGCTGCATACGCGGCATTCCGAGCGTGGTGACGTTCACGACCTGGGTCTCGCCTCGTTGGAAGAGAGCCGATCCGTGGGTCATCGGGAAGAGATCCACCTTCGCGCTCAAAGGACGGATGTCGGTCGTCGAACGACCGTCGATACGAATCCCTTCGGCGGTGATGCGCTGACGCACGAGCTTCTTCGTCAAACTCTTGACGGCGGCCTTAATCTCCGAGACCCGGTCGGCGAACTCCACCAGCTCGGCCACGATGGCTGCCGTGGCCTCGTCGAGAGCCGCCTGACGAGCGGCCTTAGTGGTAATGCGATTGGCCTCGGCGAGACGAGCCTCGCCCACTTCGCGCACGCGCTCCATCACGTCGTCGCCGTAGTCGGAGAAGAGTTGGTACGGCATCGGTTCAATCGGACCGCGCGCGGCGACGAACTCGCTGACCAGGCGACGCTGGAGATTGACCGACTCACGAATCCACAACTTCGACGCCTCGAGACCCGCGGCGAGAACCTCCTCGGAGACCTTCGGGGCCCCCTCGGCGTAGCGCTCGAAGGAGCCTTCGGTCCCGCCCGCCTCCACCATCATGATCGCGACGTCCGAGTCGCTCGACTCCGTGAGCGCTCGCCCGGCGACCACGAGTTCGAAGACCGAGTCGTCACCTTGTTCGTAGGTCGGGTGAGCGATCCACTCTCCGTCGGTGGTGTAGGCCATACGCACCGCGCCGATGGGCCCCTCAAAGGGGATGCCCGAGATCATGAGGGCGGCCGACGCCGCGTTAATGGCCAGGATGTCGTGGGGGTTCTGCTGGTCCGCGCTAAAGACAGTTCCCACGACCTGGATCTCGTTGCGGAAACCCTTCGGGAACGACGGGCGCAGCGGACGGTCGATCAGGCGGCAGATCAAGACCGCCTGGTCCGAGATCTTGCCCTCGCGGCGAAAGAAGGAGCCGGGGATCTTTCCCGCGGCGTAACTACGCTCCTCGATGTCGACGGTGAGCGGGAAGAAGTCCATTCCCTCTCGCACGTGCCGCGCGGCGGTGACGGTGGCGAGCACGATGGTGTCGCCGAGACGAGCGAGTACCGCTCCGTCAGCTAACTGGGCCAGTTCTCCGGCCTCGAATGACAGGTCCTTTCCGGTTCCCGTCAGGGGACTACTCACGCGAATCGCGTCAGTCATGTAATGCTCCTTGGTGGTCTCACCCCCGAGCCCGGATCCCAGTGAGCAACCTTCGCCGAGCGACGATCCTCCACTGGCCTCCAGCACCCGCGAGGCAGGCGGGGGACTCCCCCGCTCTTCGGCTAGCGACGAATGCCGAGACGACCAATCAGTTCGCGGTAACGCTCGACGTCGCCACGCTGGACGTAGTCGAGCAAGCGACGGCGCTGACCGATGAGCTTCATGAGTCCACGACGGGTGTGGTGATCACCCTTGTGAACCTTGAGGTGCTCGGTGAGATGCGAGATGCGGGACGTCAAGATGGCAATCTGGACCTCGGGCGAACCCGTGTCCGTCTCGTGCTTGCGGTAGTCCTGGATGATCTGCTGCTTCTCAGCCATTCGTTATGCCTTACTGAGTTGGGTCACGTTGCGAGCCGCCACGTGACGCCTCACACAGCCAGCGTCGCTGACCGAATCTCTAGCCTAGCAGGTCGGGGCGCAAAGAACCGACTGATCGGGCAATCTCTCTCGCAGCCTCGACGTCGCGACCCATCTGCTCCACCAGCGCTTCGAGGGAGGCGAAACGCGCCTCGTCGCGCAGGCGACGCAGAAACGCCACGTCCACCTCCGTGTCGTAGAGGTCGCCGCGAAAATCGAGGAGATAGGACTCCACCAGGGGGATCGCCCCGTCGTAAAACTGGGGACGGGTTCCGACCGACACCGCCGATGCAATCCACTCGTCGCCCACCCGAGTGAGACCCGCGTAAATACCGACCTGGGGCAGGGCCTGGCGCGATTGGGTCTCGAGATTCGCGGTGGGAAAGCCGATTTGGCGTCCCCGCGCGTCCCCGTGGGTTACGAGACCCCGCAAGATGAAGGGGCGACCGAGGACGTGCCCGGCCCCCTCCACGTCGCCGTGGCGCAACATCTCTCTCACGAGAGAACTCGAAAATCGTTCCGTCTCGCCAATCGCCCCGGCGGACTCGACGTCAAATCCCCGACTCGCCCCCAGTTCGCGCAGAGTATCGAGAGTGCCTTCGCGAGCACGACCAAAGTGGGCGTCGTCTCCCACGACGACGCCGAGCGCGCCCAACTGGGTCACGAGCACGTCGTCAACGAACTCTCGCGCACTCTGAGTCGCGACGTCTCTCGTGAAATCGATAATGCGAACTTGATCAACACCGAGTTGTTCGAAGGTCTCGAGTCGCTGCTCGAGGGTGGCGAGCAGGAGCGGACCGCCGTTCGAGGAGACCACTGTTCCCGGGTGGGGGTCAAACGTGACAATCGACGCCGCGGCGCCCGTCTCGCGAGCTCGCGCGACGACCCGGCGAACGAGTTGTTGGTGTCCTCGGTGCACCCCGTCAAAGACTCCGATAGCCACGACGCTCGGGCGGGCGAGTTCGGAATCGAAGCGGGTCACCCTCACGAGGGGGCCCCCGACAACACCACGTCGGGCTGCCACAGCGCGCCGCGCGCGCTCAACACACCCACGAGTTCACCCACCGGTGAGAAGGCGGCGAGGGGCCCCGGACCCTGGAGGTTCACGCTCAGCCGTTGTCCTCGACGCATCGCCACGACCTGCGCGTCGTCTAGTTCAATCGCGGTCAAACTCGCGACGAGGTCTCGCGGGGGACGTAGCCACTCCTCGGGGGCTTCCGAGTTGGCGAGAACGTCGAGGGCAACGGCGTCGTTGACGTCGAGAGGTCCGCTCGCCAGGCGACGAAGCGCGACGAGGTGTCCGAGGGTACCCAACCGCTCGGCTAGTTCGGACGCGAGCACCCGAACGTAGGTGCCCGTGGAACATACGACGTCGAGGTCCCACTCGTCGGGCGCGTCGGTACTCGACACGTCGAAGCGACTCACCACAATCTCTCGGGGCTCACGCTCCACCTCGACGCCGGCACGGGCCAACTCGTGGAGGCGTTTGCCCCCGACTTTGAGGGCCGAGACCATTGGGGGCCGCTGCTGGCTCGCGCCGAGAAAGGTGGCGGCAGCCTCCTGGAGTTGTTCCAAGGTTCGTGTCACGTCGTCCGTACTGGCCACGACCTCCCCATCGGCGTCGAGAGAGGAGGTCGCTCGCCCGAACTTCACCCGGGCCCGGTATCGTTTGGTCTCCACTTGGGCGAATCGTAAAAGGCGAGTGGCTCGGCCGAGGGCGACGACGAGCAGTCCCGTCGCGAGGGGGTCGAGAGTGCCGGCGTGACCGACTCGTGATGTGTCAAAGACGCGCCGTAGACGCGAGACGACGTCGTGACTGGTGAGACCCGACGGTTTATCGACCAGCACCACTCCGTCGGGCCCACCCTCACCCCGCGTCGCGTTACTCACGGTCGTGGAGACGTCGGAGGATCTCCTCCACCGCCTCGCCGGAGCTGATCGCGGGGTCGGCCTCGAAACTCAAGCGCGGAGTGCGCTTCATCCGAGTCTGAGCGTTCAACGAACTCTGGATCTGAGTTCGCCGTTCCGTCAGAACCTCCGCCGCCGAGGGAGACAGCGAGTCCAGGAACACGACGGCGTGGCGCATGTCGCCCGAAATCTCGACTCCGGTCACCGTCACGAACCCGAGGCGCTCGTCCAGGTCGGCGACTCGGACGAGCTCCTCAGAGACCACCTCACGGATGATCTGATTGATACGAGCGGATCGTGGGTAGGGGTGGTGCCCCGACGAGTGGGCCATCGCCTAGGCCGTGCGCGGGATCTCGCGCTCTTCGTAGGTCTCGATGAGGTCCCCCTCTTTCAGGTCCTGGTAGTCCGACAGACCCACACCACACTCGAAGCCGGCGGCCACCTCGCGGGCGTCCTCCTTGAAGCGCTTGAGTGACGTGATCGAACCCTTCCAAATAATGGTGCCCTCGCGGAGGAATCGCACCTTGGACCCACGAGTGATGACCCCGTCTCGCACCATGCAGCCGGCAATCGCCCCGACTCGAGGAATGCGGAATACCTCTCGGACCTCCGCCTCTCCGGTGACGACCTCTTCGTAGACCGGAGAGAGCAGACCGAGCATGGCCGCCTGAATTTCCTCGATCAACTTGTAGATGACCTCGTAGGTGCGAATCTCCACACCCTCGGTCTCGGCCATGTCACGACTGCGTCGATCGGGACGAACGTTGAATCCGATGATGGTGGCGTTGGAAGCCTTCGCCAACTGAACGTCGTTTTCGGTGATTCCCCCGACTCCGCGGTGAACGATCACGAGACGAACGTCCTCGCGCTCGAGTTTGCGCAGTGACTCGGTACACGCCTCGAGGGAACCCTGCACGTCGGCCTTCAGCACCACGTTGAGAGACGCGGTCTCGCCCCGTTGAATCTGTTCGAACAGGTCCTCGAGACGCGCTCCGCCACCTTGTCCCGCGGACGGCTGGTGAACGGTCAAACGTTGACGCTGGGCCCGCGCTTCGGCGAGCGATCGAGCGTTACCCAGGTCCAGTGAGACCCTCATCTCGTCCCCGGCGTTCGGCGGCTCGGAGAATCCGAGAACCTGAACGGGGGTCGAGGGTCCCACCGACTTCACCTGACGACCCTGGTCGTCGATGAGGGCCTTCACCTTACCGTAGGCGGGTCCGGCCACCACGACGTCACCGACGCTTAAGACACCCTGCTGCACCATGACCGTCGCCACGGGACCGCGACCCACTTCGAGATTCGCCTCCAACACCGTTCCGGTGGCTCGACCCTGGCTACGTGCAGTGAGTTCTTCGAGTTCGGCGACGAGCAACACTTGCTCCAGCAGTTCGTCGATTCCGAGGTTCTGCAGAGCGGAGATCTCGACGGTAATGGTGTCGCCACCCCACTTTTCGGGAACGAGTCCGTGCTCGGACAGCTGCTGGAGAACCCGGTCGGGATTGGCGTCGGGCTTATCCACCTTGTTCACGGCAACGATGATGGGTACCTCGGCCGCCTTGGCGTGATTGATGGCCTCGACGGTTTGGGGCATCACTCCGTCGTCGGCGGCCACCACCAGGATCACGATGTCGGTCACCTTCGCGCCTCGAGCGCGCATAGCCGTAAAGGCCTCGTGACCGGGCGTGTCGAGGAAGGCAATCGCTCGCCCGTGCCACTGAACCTGGTAGGCCCCGATGTGCTGGGTGATGCCACCGGCCTCACCCGCCACGACATTGGTCTTACGAATCTGGTCGAGCAACTTCGTCTTTCCGTGGTCGACGTGACCCATGACGGTCACGACGGGCGGTCGCGGTTGGGCCTCAAACTCCTCTTCGAGGTCACCCTCGTCGAAGTACCGGGCAATCAGCGCGGCCTCTTGCTCCTCACCAGGATCGACCATCTTGACGCTGGCCCCGACCTCGGCGGCGTAGAGCTCGATCATGTCGTCACTCAACGCCTGAACGGCGGTGACCATCTCGCCTTGGAGGAAGAGAAAACGAATGATGTCCGCCGCGGAGCGGTTGAGCTTCGGACCGAGGTCCTGGGCCGTCGAACCTCGTTCCACGATGATCTCACCCTCAGGAACGGGCGCCGACGACGGCTGCCAACTCGTCATCTGGGTCGGCTCGAGCTCTTCTACGTTACGGCGACGCCGGCTCTTGACCTTGCGTTGTGAACCTCTCGGACCGCCGCCACCAGGTCCGCGGCCACCGCCGGGAGCCCCACGGCCACCACCGGGGGCCGAGGTGGGCGCACCCGGGCGCGGGGCACCGAGGGGCGGGCGTGCACCACCGGGGGCCGATCGGAAGTTCTGTCCCGGTCGAGGAGACATGGGACGGGGACCACCCGAACCCGGTCGGCTCGATCCCGGAGCGCCTCCGGGGCCCGGACGACGCCCGGGGGGTGGTGGAATGGGTCGGCCCGACGGGGACATGGGACGCCCCGGGGGAGGCGGGATGGGGCGACCAGTCAGTGAGGAGACCGGCGGGCGCGGGCGCGAATCGTCGCCGTCACTCGGAGTCGGCGTGGAGGGGCGACTGGGACGAATCGTCGTGGGCCCCTCTGAGGAAGGACGAGCCGGCGCACTGGGGCGCACTGGCGGGGTCGCGCGCGGAGAACGCACCGTTCTCTTCGGCGCCTCCTCGGGGCGCGTGCTGACCTCGGGGCGTGGAGTCGGGGCCTCGGAGGTCACCGGGGTGGGGGCCGCCTGGGGCTCCACGGGGGCGGAACTCTTCGTCTCTTGCGAACCTGATCGACGCAGACCTTCGGCGTCGGCCTTGCGGCGAATTCGGTCGGCCTGAGCGTCCTCGATGGACGCGGACGGGCTCGACGCCCCGATACCGAGCGTCTGAGCGAGTGCGAGCAACTCCTTGCTCGTCAAACCCAATTCCTTCGAGAGTTCGTGAACCCTAATTTTCTTTGGCGCCAAAACGCATCCTTGCCTCTGTCCCCGCGCTGCGGCGACAGTTATCTATTCTTTCACACTTCCGGGGATTTGCGCCCCCACTCGTCGTCGCACTTCAGCCAGGTCCTCGTCGTCGACGTCTCGACGCCAGGCCCGAGCCAGCGAGGTCGTCTTCAGTCTCGCGAGACAGGCCTCGTCGGGACAGACCCACGCCCCTCGTCCCGGGCAGCGCCCGAGTACGAGGGAGCCATCGGGACGCTTCGCGAGTCGAACCAGTTCGTCGTCTCGGCGCCGCGTTCGGCATCCGACGCAGGTGCGTACGGGAGAGGTTACTGGTCTCCCCCGGTTTCGTCCTCGCTCACCACGACCATCTCGACGTCGTCGTCCTCGGCGTTACTCACGACCACGTCATCGACTACGAGCCCTTCGGCGCTCGTGGTGGTCTCGTCGACGACCTCGTCTCCGTCGGTCCACACCTCCTCGGTGACGTCGTCGTCCTCGTTCTCCGAACGAATATCGATGCGCCATCCAGTCAGTCGCGCCGCCAGGCGGGCGTTCTGCCCCTCCTTACCAATGGCGAGGGAGAGTTGCTGGTCGTGGACGATGACCGTAGCGACTCCCTCGCTCTCATCGAGGCGTACTTCACGAACCCGCGCCGGTTGCAGGGCCGACTGAATGAACTCCACCGGGTCGTCCGAGTAGGGAACCACGTCGATTCGCTCCGAACGAAGCTCGTTGGTGATGTTGCGAACGCGTGATCCGCGAGCCCCGACGCAGGCCCCCACTGGGTCGACCATGCCGTCGTTCGACGCGACGGCGATCTTCGTACGGTGACCGGGCTCACGAGCGATAGCGCGGATCTCGACGATGCCGTTGGCGATCTCGGGTACCTCGATCTCGAAGAGCTTCGCGACGAGGGCCGGGTGGGTACGGCTCACTACAATCTGGGGACCCTTGTTGGTCTTTCGAACCTCGACGATGTACACCTTGACGCGGGCCCCGTGCTCGTAACGCTCGAAGGCAATCTGCTCGGCTTGGGGCAAGAGGGCTTCGACTCGACCGAGGTCCAACAAGGTGTAGCGGTTGTCGTTCTGCTGTACCGTGCCCGAGACGATGTCGCCCTCTCGATTGGCGAACTCCTCG
>JAKBAZ010000183.1 GCA_021826255.1 Actinomycetes bacterium | reverse complement strand
CCAGGCCTCGCGCCCCTCGTTGTCCGAACGCCGCCACCGATAGATTCGCCCCCCCACGGTCGCCACCAGTTCGTAGTGGCGCCGAAAAGTGAGCACCCGCAAAGTGCTCATCACGCTCCAAGGAATTTGCCACGCCGTGGGCTGATCGCCCGCTAACTGGGTCAGTCCCGACTCGTCGCTCATCAGGGTCACCGGAGAGGTCGGCGCCCCTTCCACGAAGGCCGGCTCGACGCGCCACCCGCCCGTCGTGAGGGTACTCACGAGGCTGCAGCGAGCGCCGCCGCGTCGGCGACGAGGTCGAGAGTCCGACTTAAGTCCTCCTCACGGTGGGCCATGGAGACGAAGAGGATCTCGTACGCTCCCGGCGCGAGCGCCACGCCGCGTTCGAGCAGGGCGTGAAAAAAGGGCGCGTAGAGCCCGTTGTCACACAGCACCCGAGCCTCGGCGATATTCCTCGGGGCCTCGAAGGGTTCTCGGGCGAGGTAGAGACCGAGAAGTGGTCCCACCCGAGGCGCGCGCGCCACCAGACCGGCCGAGGCCACCGCCTCTTCGAGGCCGGCGCCGAAGCGATCGACTCGACGGCTCAGTTCGTCGTAGTCCGTCGGGCGCACCCGCTCTAAGACGGCGAGTCCCGCGGTCGTCGCGAGGGGATTACCCGACAGCGTGCCCGCCTGGTACACCGGCCCACTCGGGGCGAGGTGGGAGAGGGTCTCTCGACGACCCCCGAAGGCGCCGACGGGCAGCCCGCCACCGATGACCTTGCCGAAACAGTAGAGATCGGGCGTGACCGAGAAGAAGGGTTCGGCCCCCCCGAAGTCGAGTCGAAAGCCGGTAATGACCTCGTCGAAGATCAACAGCGCCCCGACCCGGTCGCACTCGGCGCGCAGTCCCTCGAGGAATCCCTCGCGGGGAGCGACCAGATTCATGTTGGCGGCCACCGGCTCGACCAGCACGGCGGCCACCGTCTCGTCCAGTTCGGGGACCTCGTTGTAGGGTGCGACCACCGTGTCGGCCACGGCGCCGGCCGTGACGCCGGCCGAGCCGGGAAGGCCTAGTTGAGCCACCCCCGAACCTCCGGCGACGAGCAGTCCGTCGGAGTGTCCGTGGTAGCACCCGTCGAACTTGACGATTCGGCTCCGTCCGGTCGCGCCGCGAGCCAGGCGCACCGCACTCATCACGGCCTCCGTGCCCGACGAGACGAAGCGCACCTGCTCGAGTCCGGGCACGCGCGAGACCAAGAGCTCAGCGAGGAGTACCTCACCACGGGTCGGCGCGCCAAAGGTCGTACCGAGTTCGACCGCCTCACGCAGGGCCGCCACCACGTCGGGGTGAGCGTGACCGAGCAGAGATGCCCCGTAGGACTGCACGAAGTCGAGGTAGGAGCGACCCTCCACGTCCTCCACGTAGGCCCCCCGACCACTCACCACGGTGTAGGGCGTACCGCCCACCGCGCGAAAGGACCTCACCGGCGAGTCCACGCCACCGGGAATCACCTGACGGGCCCGCTCGAACCACTCGGCGTTCTTCACGAGAGGCTCCCCGCGAGTTCACCAGCGAAGTAGGTCAAGATGAAGTCGGCCCCGGCCCGGCGAAGCGCGCCGAGTTGCTCGCGGGCCACGGCGTCACCGTCGATCCAGCCCCGCTCGGCGGCGGCCTTGATCATGGAGTACTCCCCACTCACGTGGTACGCGCACAACGGGACGTCCACGCGGGCGCGCAGGTCCGCGAGAACGTCGAGGTAGGTCATCGCCGGCTTCACCATGACCATGTCCGCACCCTCGTCGAGATCGAGGCGCACTTCGCGTCGGGCCTCGCGTGCGTTGCGCCAATCTTGTTGGTAGGTGGCACGGTTGCCACCACCCCTAATCTCCACTCCCACGGCCTCCCGGAAAGGTCCGTACAGGCCACTGGCGTACTTGGCCGAGTAGGCGAGGATGGCTACATCGACCTCACCCGCCTCGTCGAGCGCTCGACGAATGGCTCCGACCTGTCCGTCCATCATCCCGCTCGGTGCCACCACCGCGGCCCCGGCGGCGGCTTGAGCGAGGGCCGCGCGTTGGTAGTACTCCAGAGTGGCGTCGTTGTCGACGACCCCGTCGGGGCGAAGGATCCCGCAGTGACCGTGATCGGTGTACTCGTCGAGACAGAGATCGGCCATCACCACGAGGTCGTCGCCCACCTCTCGCACCACGTCGCGTAGGGCCACCTGAACAACACCGTTCTCGTCGTAGGCCCCCGATCCCACGGAGTCCTTCGTCTCGGGGACACCGAAGAGAATGACGCCCCCGACCCCCGCGTCGGCGAGAGCCGCTACTTCTCGACGAAGTGAGTCGCGCGTGTGCTGAACGTGTCCGGGAAGCGACTCGATGGGACGAGGAGCGTCACGACCTTCGGCGACGAAGAGGGGCGCCACGAGGTGTCGAGGCAAAAGATCGGTCTCGGCGACGAGTCGACGGAGGGGGGCGCTGCGGCGCAGCCGGCGGGGGCGTTCGGTGGGAAACACGGGGCCAGCCTAGGACGTGACGAGACGACGCGATCTAGTCGGAGAAGTACTCCCCGTCTACCAGATCGCTCAGCCCCGGGCCCACGAGAGCCAACTCCGGGGTGGGGCGATGCTCCTCACGCAGGGCGACGAGAGTCTCGAACGATCCCCGGTCCACGAGTCCGTCCGTCACGAAACCGGTAGTCGAGTCCGCGAGGGACTCCACGTGGCGGCGCGCCTGGTCCTCGCTCAGCCCGAGCAGACTCTGGGCGTCCTTCACCAGATCCTCGGTGCCCACG
>JAKBAZ010000182.1 GCA_021826255.1 Actinomycetes bacterium | reverse complement strand
CGCCATCCCTCAGCCCGTCTCGTGACGCGTCTCATCCTCTTTTTTGGCCCCTGTCGTGGGGATTTCTGTCACTTTGTGGGGACTGGTGGTGTGAAGTGGAGTAATGTGGCGCGAAGTGGAGTAAAAGGGTGTGCTCTGCGGGGAGTGGGACATGTTGTTGTTCGTTGGCCAGTTTCAGCATTCGCTGGATGCCAAGGGGCGACTCATCCTGCCTGCGAAATTTCGCCCGGAATTTGAGAGGGGCGGCCACCTCGCCCCGAATCCCGACGGATGCGTCGCTCTGTGGACGCCCGCGGAGTTTGCGCGAAAGAGCGCCGAATACCTCGAAGCCGCTCGTCGAGGTACACCTCAGGAGCGACACGAAGCTCGATTCTGGGCGACGAATTCAGCTGACGCGGAGTTCGACCGTCAGGGTCGCTTCGCCGTGCCGCCGACGATTCGCGAGTACGGGGGTCTTGACGGTGACGTGATTATCGCCGGGAATCTTGACCACCTCGAATTGTGGAATCCGGCGACCTATCTCGCGCAACGCGAGTCGATTGAAGACACGTTCAAGCGGGGGGAGTGACGGTGAACGCCGCGCCTCGCCCCGACGAACCCGAGATGGGTTCCTCGTATCACCAACCGGTCTTGCTCGGTGCCGTTCGCGACTTCCTTCTCGAGGCGGGACCGGGCGTCTACGTCGATTTGACGCTCGGTGGTGCTGGACACACCCTGGCGCTGCTCGAAGCGTCCCCCGACGTCGTGGTGTTGGGAGTCGATCGAGATCCAGAGGCTCGACAGAGTGCTGCGCAACGCCTCAGTGGATTCTCACGTCGGGTCCGCATTGTGGCGGCCACGTTCGCGGAGGTCGCGCGAGTTATCGACGAATCGGCGGACTTTATTGGGGGGCGCCCGCTGCGTGGCGTCCTTATGGACCTCGGGGTGAGTTCCCACCAACTCGATGACCCCTCTCGAGGATTCACCTTCCGCTCCGACGCTCCACTGGATATGCGTATGGATCCCACCGTGGGACCCACCGCCGCCGAGTGGTTGCACGACGTGGACGTGGTGACGTTGACGCGCCTGTTGAGAGAGAATGGCGAAGACCGTTTCGCGCCGGCCATCGCTCGAGCGCTTCTGGGGGGCCAACCCCGTACGACGGGAGAGCTGAGCAGCCTCGTCGAGTCTGTTGTTCCCCCCGCCGCCCGTCGGCGCGGACACGTAGCGACGAGGGTCTTTCAAGCGCTCCGCATCGCCGTGAACGACGAAACTCATCAACTGCACGAGGGGCTGAGTGGTGCGCTCGACGCGCTCGATATTGGTGGACGTCTCGCGGTCCTCAGCTATCACTCCGGCGAAGATCGCGCAGTCAAGGCGTTTTTGCGCCAGGCCCACACCGGTGGATGCACGTGCCCTCAGGAACTGGGTTGTGTGTGTGGAGCGATGGCGAGAGTCGACGTTCCCCACAACGGGGCAATTCTCGCGGACGCTCGAGAAGTAGCGGACAATCCTCGGGCGCGCTCGGCGCGCCTGCGGACCGCTATCAAGGTGGCCCCGTGAGCGTCGTCTCTCTCCCTCGGCGCTCGGCGTCACCAGCTCCGGATCCGCGTTCACGACCCCGGGTGGTGGCCGTTCCGCGCGGTGTGGCGAGGCGGCCCGTCGCCCGGCGTCGCCGGGTTGTCTCCCCGCTCGTCCGCGGGGCCATTGTCGTGGGCGTCTCTGGGCTCATCGCGGTAGCGGGAACGTTGGTGGCGACGGCGCGAGCGGTGCAGTTGCACCAACTCCAGAGTCAAGTCCTTGACGCGCAATCCAGTTACGCCGCGCAAGTCGGTTCAGCCTCAAACGTCTCGGCGCCCAGTGTGGTCGCCTCGGCGGCGTCTTCTCTCCATCTCGTCAATCCCACGTCGGTGACCCAAGTTGCCTCCGTGTCACTCGGCGTGACGTTGGGCCTGCCTCACTTCCTCGGCTGGGCTCCCGTGACACCGAGGACGACTCGGTGAGTTCGCACCAGACTCCCACTCACAACCGCGGCCAGTACGGACGGCGACCCCACGCTCAGTACGCTCGGCGATTTCTCCTCCTGAGAGGGGTGCTCATCCTGGGTTTCGGGGTGGTGGCCCTGCGGTTAGTTCAGATTCAGGTGGTTCGACACTCCACGTTGGCGAAGGAGTCGTTGGCCCAGGTGCGCCAGACCATCTCCACGCCGGCGCTTCGAGCCGGGATCTACGACCGCCACGGACAGGTCATCGCGATCTCTCAACCCACCGACACGGTGATCGCCGACGACTTCCAGATTTCCCAGCCGGCGACGGAAGCGGCTGCTCTCAGCAACTTGGTGCACGTCCCCGTGAACACCCTCACTCGCATGCTGTCCGAGAAGAACGGGTATGTGATTGTTAACTCGCATCTCGACCTCACCGATGGCAAAGCCGTGTCGGCGGCGTACTTTCCCGGTCTCGTGGTGGAGCCGAGTTCGACTCGCAACTACCCGAACGGACCGTTGGCCCAGTCGGTCATCGGCCGGACCAACGCTGCGGGACTCGGGGACACCGGACTCGAGTACCAGTACCAGAACCAACTAGCGGGTCAGCCGGGTGAAGTTCGCCAGTTCGTGTCCCAGAGTGGTGTCCCGCTGCCGTCGTCGCCCACCGTGACGGTCAAGCGTCCAGTTCCCGGGGTCGGGCTGGAGTTGACCATCGACAATCAGTTGCAGTTCGTCACGGAGAGGTACCTCGGTTCGCAGTTGGCCGCGACTCAGGGAGTGTCGGGACTCGCAGTAGTGATGGACGTAAAGACGGGGGAGATTCTCGCAGACGCGTCTCTCGTCAATACCAAGCAGAATCCCGGGGTGCTCGGCCCGATTCCGTCGTGGGGGACCTCCATCGGAGTTCCGGGAATTGATCAGACGATCAACAATCTTCCCTTTACTCAGGCCTACGAGCCCGGA
>JAKBAZ010000181.1 GCA_021826255.1 Actinomycetes bacterium | reverse complement strand
GCGGACCCCGACGGTCGTCTCGACGACCTCCGCGACGCTCCGTCACGGTGCGTTGCGTGTAGGGCAGCAGCGCCAATTCCCGCGCAGTCTTGATCGCGTCGGTCACGTCGCGCTGGTGCTGTTGGCAGTTACCCGACACTTTCCGGCCGCGAATCTTCCCGCGGTCGGAGATGTACTTGCGCAGTTGGGCCAAGTCCTTGTAGTCAACCGAGCCGATTCCGGCCTGGCAGAAGGCGCACGGCTTCTTCTTGATGTTGCGTCGGTTATCAATCTTCGGTGCCCGCTTGGGCAACGTGGGCATATTCTTGCGGGGCATTAGAAAGGCTCCTCATCAAAGGGGTACGTAGGGGTCTCGGAGCGCGGTGCCGGACGGTACCCACCGTCGGAACCACCCTCACGGGGGGTGCGGGTCACCGAGGCCGTCGCCCACCGAAGGGAGGGTGCGACGTCATCGGCGACGATTTCGAAAGCGCTGCGCTTGTCACCAGCGTCGGTCTCCCAGGTGCGTTGTTCCATTCGTCCGGTGACGACCACTCTCGTCCCCTTGGTGATGGAAGCCGCCACATTCTCGGCGAGAGGACCGTAGGCCTGGACGTCGAAGAAGGAGGTCTTCTCCTCCCACTCCTGGCTCTGGCGGTTCTGCCACCGGCGCGAGACGGCCACGGCAATACGCACCGCGGCCTGGCCACTGTTGAGAAACTTCAGCTCGGGGTCGCGGGTCACGTTGCCCACGACGGTGATGGTGTTATCAGCCACGATGGCTCTCCTCTGCTCGAGTGCGCCGTTAGGCCTCGACCGCCACACGCCCCGACGGCGCGTGACGACGAAGGATCTTGAAGCGCAAGACCTCGTCGGAGAGAGTGAGGATTCGATCCAATTCGTCGACGGTCACCGACTCTCCGGTGAACTCCACGAGGACGTAGTACCCCTCTTTGCGCTTCTTGATTTCGTAGGCTAACGGTCGCTTACCCCAACGGTCGATGGAGCCCACGGTACCCCCGTGGGTGCGAATCGTCTCGAGCGCCCGGTCCAGGGATACCTGGATGGCCTGAGCGTCAACGGTCGTGTCGAACACGACCATGGTTTCGTACGGCCGATGGGCCATAACTGGTCCTTTCTCCCTCCGGACTGGCTGCGCCAGGCCCCGCGGACAACGGGGCAGGGGGACTTCTTGCTGTTCCGCACGGTGCGGAACGTCAAGTCTACTGCGCCGACGACGATGGGGTCGAGAGGGCTCCGTAGCTCTCTTCGGGTGCCGGAAAGCTACCGGATCGAACATCGTCGGCGAATCGGGCGACCGCGTCCGTCATGATCGCCCCGAGATCGGCGTAGCGCCGAACAAACTTGGCTGGGGTGGCGAGTGAGAGGCCAAGTACATCGTGAAACACGAGGACCTGCCCATCGGTATCGGGTCCCGCCCCGATGCCGATCGTTGGAATCTCGAGCGCCGCCGTTACCTGAGCACCCACCGAGGAGGGAACACCCTCGAGGACGAGGGAGTACGCACCCAACTCCTGGAGCGCGTGGGCGTCGTCCAGAAGGAGTTGCGCTGCTTCGGGCGATCGGGCTTGGACGCGATAGCCACCCATCGCGAGGACACTCTGCGGAGTCAGTCCGAGATGCCCCATCACGGGGATTTCGGCGTCGAGAATCGCCGACACCACCTCCGCCCGTTTGGCCCCGCCCTCCAACTTGACCGACTGCGCCCCAGCGCGAACGAGGGCGACGGCCGCCCGGACCGCCGCGTCGGGACCCTCGTGGTAGGTCGGCCACGGGAGGTCGGCCACCACGTGGGCCTTCGGAGACGCCGCGGACACCGCTCCCACGTGTCGAACCATGTCGTCGAGAGTGACGTGAAGCGTGTCGCGGTGGCCGAGGACGACGTTGGCGAGCGAATCGCCCACGAGAAGGATGTCGACGCCCGCCTGGTCGGCGAAGTGCGCGCCCGCCACGTCATACGCCGTGATCATGACCAGGGGACGCGCGCCCGAGGCGCGCTTCGAGGAACGGATCTCTTGAGTGTTCACGAGGTGACCCGACCCGTTCGCCGACCCACGCGGCCCCCGGCGTTCCACCGGCGCGCCAAGTGGTGAAAGTGACACGCGGTGCAGACTTCGACCGCGTAACACTGGACCGGTTCCGCGCGTCGCTCCAGTCGAGCGAGTTCGGCCCGGGTCAACGGGCAGGTGCCTCCCGCGGGGAGTCGAGCTCCGAAAACATACGTCACCTCCACTAAGTCCTGTTCGGCACAGACCGGACAGGACTCGCCCGAGGGGCGCCCGAGGTTCTTCGCGGCCCGGAGTAACTCCGGATGAGCGTCACAAATCTCCTCTCGGCCGATCGTCCCTGCGGCCAGTCGAGAGATAAGGGTGTGGCGTACGAGCCCGTACTCCACCACGGCATCACCGGGCGACGTGCGAACCGAACGCGTGCTCATATCGGGCGAGATTACCGCCTCTTTCCCCCTCGACTCGCCCCGCCAACGCGAGTGTGCTCTATCGATATATCGAACTGATATGATGGATGACGTGCTCGACCTCGCCATCCTCGGACTGCTCATGGAGCGCGATCACCACGGGTACGAGATTCGGACCGAGATTCGCGATCGGCTGACCTTCGGAGCCCCCCTCTCATTCGGTTCGATCTATCCGGCGCTCGCGCGCCTGGAGCGACTCGGGCTCGTCGAAGTTGTCGACGCCGCAGCGAACCTGACCGGTCGGCTTTCGACGGGATCTCTCTCGGGAGAGCGCGCCAGCTTGCGTGCTCTGCGGTCGGGTTCGACGCTCGGTCGCCGGGGACGGAAGGTCTACCGAATTACGGCTCTCGGTCGGAACAGTTTTAACGAACTGCTCGCTGATCCCACCGCCGGTGACGATTCGAGGGGGTTCTCCCTCCGTATTGCGCTAGCCAAGTACCTCACGCCGGCTCTGCGCATCACCCTGC
>JAKBAZ010000180.1 GCA_021826255.1 Actinomycetes bacterium | reverse complement strand
CGGCCACCAACGGTATTCGCTCCCTCGTGGACTTAAAGCGCCTCTGGGCGGCCTGCGGTGGTGCGCCGGTGACGACCTTCGACTTCGTGTTGCAGCAGGCGCCGGACAAGTTGGTCGTGGATGAGGAGGGCAAGGAGACCCTGGTCGAGCCGGCTCTCGCGACCATGCACTTCGCCATCTCGAACCTGTTGCGCGCCATCGAACTCGACGCCGGCCGCAGCGTCGGCGCCAACTGGGACGCGTTCATCGCTAACCTCGGGTAATGGCGCGCGCCCTCGTTCTACGACACCACGACGAAGATCACGCCGGGCTCATCGGTGAGGCGTTGGTGGCTCGGGGGTTCGACCTCGACGCGGTGATGATGAACGAGGCGTCGCCGACGCCCGTGGTAGACCCCTACAACCTGTTGGTCATTCTCGGCTCGAAGAGTGCCGTGTACGACCACGAGGTGGAGCGGGCGTGGTTCGGTAGGGAACTCTCGGTGATCGCCCGGGCCGAAGAGCTCGCCATCCCCATTTTCGGTATCTGCTTCGGGGCACAAGCTCTCTGCCTCTACCACGGGGGCGTAGTGCGGGCGGCTCCGGAGGGAGAGGCCGAGGTCGGGTGGTACGAGATTGAACCGGAGCCCGGAGTCGACCTCGACGCCGGACCGTGGTTCGAGTTCCACTACGACCGCTGCGAACTGCCCACGTCGGCCACTCTGTGGGCCTCGAGCCCCCGGGCGCCGCAGGCCTTCGCGATCGGTCGCCACGTGGGCGTGCAGTTTCACCCCGAGATCGACGACGACCAGTTACGCGACTGGTTGGAGACCGCCGCCGAGGACGCTCGCGAGTTCGGCCACGACCCCGAGGAGCTTCTCGCCGTGACGGCCTCTCACGTTCCCGGAGCGACGGCGCGGGCTCGGCGGCTGGTCGACCTCGTTCTCTCCCACGTCGGCCTGGCGTGAGCGAGAACGACGAGGAGACCCTCGACACCCTTCGCCCGGCCCTCGGGGGCGCCTTCGCTCACCTGAGTGACGGCACCCCGGTCTTTGTTCGCCACGCGCTCGACGAGGAACGCGTTCGAATACGAGTCACCGAACGCACCGCGAAGTTCGCTCGCGCCGAGGTGATGGAGGTACTGAGCGCCCACCCGGGTCGGGTCGAGCCTCCCTGTCCCCACGCCGGACCGGGACGATGTGGCGGGTGCGACCTGCAACACGCTGACGAGGCGACCCAGTCGGCCTTTAAATCCCGGGTCCTCGCCGATCAGCTACGGCGGATTGGCGGCCTTGAGGTCGACGTCGAGGTGACCGGGGCGGGCCCGGCCCGGGGGAGTCGAACCCGGTTGCGCTGTCTCGTCGACGACTCGGGTCGCTTGGCGCTGCGCCAAGCGAGGCGCCACGACCCCGAGACCCTGAGTACGTGCTACCTCCTCGACGAACGGGCGCTGGGAGCGTTTTCCACCCGGTGGCCCCGGGGGGCGGAGGTCGAGATTCGAACCTTCGGGGAGGGCGATCCTTTCGCCGTCGTTCGCCTCGACTCGCGCCCCCTCGAGATCCGCGACCTCGAGGGGACCGTCCTGCACCCCGACACCGTGTCGAGAGTCGAGGTCTCCGGTCAGACTCTCAGCGTCTCTCCCGATTCGTTCTGGCAGTCCCATCGTCTGGCCCCCGAGGTGCTGAGTGATCGGGTGGTGCGCGCGTGGTCCACTACTCCGAGTGACACGCCCGTGTCCGGGCGAGTGGTCGACCTCTACAGCGGCGTGGGCCTCTTCGCCCACGCGCTCCGGCGAGCCGGAGCGAACGAGGTGTGGAGCGTGGAGTCGTCGGCCAGTGCGGTGCGCGACGCCCGCGAGAATCTGGGCGGACGACGGGGCGTGAGGGTCTTCGCCCGTCGGGTGGAGCCGCGTACCCTCGTCCCTTTGATCAACGAAGGCGACGTGGTGGTGTGCGACCCTCCGCGAACGGGCCTCACTCGAGGTGTCGCCGAGACCATTGCCGAGGCCTTCCCCGCCCGGGTGATCTACGTCAGTTGTGACGGAGCCACCTTCGCGAGAGATGTTCGCGCCTTCGCCGAGTACGGATTTCGACTGAGTTCCCTAGAGGCTTTCGACCTCTTTCCCCTGACCGAACACCTCGAGGTCGTCGGAGTTCTTGACAGAGCCTAAGAGCCGGGGAAGAGTGGGAGCGGACCGGAGAGTTCGCCGGGTCCCGAAGGAGGTTGACGATGAGCGTCAAACTGGATCACCACCACCGTCTCACCGCGCAGAAGATTTTCTGTCACCCCATCAATCACAACATCAAGTGGGTGGAGGTCACCGCACTCCTCGAGCGCTTCGGCGAGGTCCACGAGTCGCACCGGGGAAACTGGGCCGTCACGGTGAATAATGAGACGATCAGCTTCGGCTCCTCTCGAGCTAAGGAGTTGACCGAGGACCAGGTGATCCGCGTTCGTCACTTCCTGCAGTCCTTCGGAGTCAGCGAGAAGGACGTGGCGGCCTGAGCCCCGCGCGCCCGGCGCGCCCGTTTCTTCTTCTCCCCCCGTCCGAGACCAAGGTCTCGGGAGGACGATCGGGTGAGGTCGCGGGGCGCTTCGACGAGATTCTGGCCCCGTCACGCCGACTCGTGGCGCGGGCCCTCGAGACCACCTTGGAGACGGCGAACGAAAACCGACGCGCTCGGATCCTGAACGCCCGCGGAGACAACCTGGCGCGGGCCTTCGAGGTCACCCTCGAGGCGGCGAGGGGTGAGGGGGGACTCCTTCCGACCTGGCGACGCTACGACGGCGTGGTCTGGAGTCAGTTGAGCCCCGGCACTCTCGAGGCCCGTGAGCGTCGTCGCCTCCTCGTGCCGAGCGCTCTCTACGGACTGAGCGCCGGTGATGAGGGGATCGGAGAGTTCCGACTGAAGTTCACCGTCTCACTCGAAGGAGTGGGCCCCCTCGCCCGGTTGTGGCGACGACCACT
>JAKBAZ010000013.1 GCA_021826255.1 Actinomycetes bacterium | reverse complement strand
ACGGGGTCTGAACCCATTCCCGCACTCATGGCCTACGTGAATCACCACGTGCCGACGGGTAGTCGGGTGGCGGGAACCTACGTCGACCCCATCATGGCCCAGTACGCCCGACCTGGTATTTCGGTGGGATTCTGGAATCCTCAAGTTCCCCTGAACGATCTCGCCGCTCTGGGGTATCAGTACGGGGTCTACATCAATCACTTCGTGGCGTCGTCAAGCGCCGCGAGTTTGTCCGTGACCACCGTCAAGCCCCTCTTACGCGTCTCCCTTGCTCAAGGCCTAGAAGGGGAGCTCCTGCGGGTGCCGTTTCCGTCTCTCGTGGGGGTACACCCCTTGACCTTTGGCTCCATCCCTCTCGGGCGAATTAGGTCGGCGGTGGTCGGCCGGGTGAACGTCAGTACTCGGGGAGCCTCAATCACTCTCTCGGGGACCTTCGGCACCGGTATTCGGCCGGCGATGGGAGTGAGTGATCCTTCCCCCGTCGGAGTTCTCAACCGCATCTCGGGAGTCGACCTCACAATAGTCTCAGCGAGTCAGCCGGTCGTTTTAAGTGTTGAGTTGGTTGCCCCGAGCGGGGGTTATCTCGAGTACGAAATCGGCGTCAACCCGCCAGGTCCGGAGCACTTGTGGATTCCGATCTCCATGTTTACTGACAACTTGGGCCCCGATCGCGCCGCTGCAGTCAAGTCGCAGGCACACTTACGCGTGACCCTTTATCCTTCCGCCGCCGGATTCGCCCAGGTGACGCTGAAAAGTATCCGTGTGGCGACCACGAGTTCACGGTCCTAGGGGTTGTTCCGTGGGGAGTGATGCGAATGACGGGGATGGTGCGTGAATGGCGCGAATTCTGTGTTTGGACTCCGACACGCATTTCTCGGGACATCCCGGAGGACAGGCGAAGTTCACCGAGGACTTCGTCGAGCCTCTCGCCGACGAACACGATGTTGAAGTGGTGACGGTCGGTTCCTTCGAACAGAGGAATCGCGAATCAGTCATATATCGATCTCTGGTTCGCGCTGAGGACGTGTCACGCCGCACTCAAATGTCCTTTGCGCGTTCCCAAATCGACGTGGTGCGTCAGGAAGGTCATCGCTTCGATCTCATCATTGAGAACTTCATTCCACCCATTGGCCCGTCGGGACTGCCGCGTCTTACCTCGACTCCCGTGATTGGACTCGCCAATTTTTCGTTCTGGGATGAGATGTCGGCGAAGTATCACCTTCCTTTTCAACGAATGACTCGACGCCGCTTACAGTGGTACCAGTGGATTGCGACCACTCACGAATCGGTGGCGCGACGAATTCGGGGAATAACTCCTGACACTCGCGTGCAGTCATTCGGACAACTGCTGAGCGCTGAGCGCAACCTCTGGAATGAAGTGCCCGGGGCCCACGCCCTCTACTTGGGCCGCCCTGACGTTCACCAGAAGGGAATGGACCTGCTCGTTCGGGCCCTGCATAGTCTGGGAGACTCGGCGCCACCGGTCTCCGTTGGGGGCTTCGATGCCAGCCATCCGGCGTGGACGAAGTTGACCAGACGCTGGCCTCTCCCAGAGTCTGTGACGGTTCACGGCTACGTCCGCGGAGTAGAGAAGGAGCGTCTCTTGCGGGCCGCGAGGTTGCTCTTGCTGCCTTCTCGCTACGAGGGCCCTTCCTACGTTCCCTTAGAAGGGGCCGTCCACGGGGTGCCCACGGTAGCTTTCGACCTCGAGTGTTTCGAGGATCGCCGCGCGGCCATGTATCTCGCTCGACCATATTCCATCGATGACTTTGCTCGCCAGATCATGGTCGGCTTTGGTGACGAGGAGCTTTTCGCGGAGAAACGACGGGCCGCCCAGGCGCTGGTAGTCGCAACTCGCGCACAAGATCCTCGGCGAGATTTTCGAGCTCTGGTCAACGAAGTCCTCGGCACTAGCTAAGGGCTCGCGGTGGTAACGATATCGTGACAGCAGTGCGGGAGTCGCCACTTCCTCAACCCCCTCCGGTACACTTAATGGACGTAAATGGGGGAAGTTCACGAAATCTCGTGATGGTGTTCTCCTGATCGAAAGTCGCTCGGGGCATGTGAGGAGACGCGGGACAGTGTCAGTGAGCGAAGGTTCGGGCGTTGGTCTCGGCTGTGGCCAGTGGCTCGAACGCGGCCGGGAATCAGCTGTAAAAGAAGGCCCGGCGTGAGTCTGCCCAAGCGCGTAGTCGACTCGGTTCGTCGTCGAGCGGGGGCCGAAGCGTACGGCAAGGGGGCTACGTTCTTTCTACTGTCGTCCACGGTAGTGAACGTCTCAAGTTTCCTGTTCCACATGGCGAGCAGTCGACTACTTGGACCGACCGACTACGGCAGTCTCTCCACGCTCATCAATATGACTAACCTGATTGCATTGCCCGTGGGGGCGTTGCAGTTTGCCGTGACCCAGGCCGTGTTGGAAAAATCCCGAGAGGGCCATCGGAGTATTACCCGCCTCCTGCGGCGCACGGGATTGATCGGTGTCCTCATTGTTCTGGCGATCTTCGTCTTCTTGTCCCCGATCGATTCCTACTTCCACATGACGTCCATCTGGCCGATGGTCTTCGTCGCCCTGTGGATTCCGTTCGCACTTCTCTCCACCCTCGTGCAAGGCGTTCTATTGGGTGAGTTCAAGTACTCACCCGTGGCGACCGGGATCCTCGTGGGCGGGGGTCTCCTGCGACTCGTGATCGGAGTATTGCTGATTTACGTAGGCTTCGGCGTGACTGGAGCGACGATTGCCCTGCTCGCCGGGCAGATCTTTACCTTTCTCTACGTGCTGTTCTCCGCTCGCCACTTCCTCGCCCGTACTCCCGAGACGTCCCATCTCATGGTGGGGTTCCGGCACATCTCGATCTCTATCGCCACCTTTACGGGGTTGACTGCATTTACCGCGGTGGACACTTTCCTCAGCAGGCACTACTTCTCGCCGTTCTACGCTGGTCAATACGCCGCAGCGTCTATTGCCGCGCACGTCGCCCTCTTTTTCCCGTCCGCCGTGGTGATGGTCTCCTTTCCGCACATGGTGGGAGAGCGTGAAATCAGCGAGTCGAGTCGCCAACTCATCCTCCAGAGTCTGAAGATGACGACGGTGTTGGGAGTAGCGGTAGGGGTGGTGTTCGCCATCTCCCCCCACCTCGTGACGGAGTTTCTCTTCGGAAGCAAGTTCGCCCCGGCATCGACCATTTTGAGAGTTTTGTTGGTGCAGTCAGTGGGACTTGGCGTGCTGACCCTACTCGTCGCTATTCAACTGGCCCGACGGCACTGGACGTCACTCCTTCCGCTTCTCGGAGTGGGCGTTGCCGTTCTCGCGACCGCACTTCATCCGACCTCCTTCGGTGGCCTTGCTGACCTTATGTTGGTAGTGACAGCAATCGTCGTTGCAGTTATAGGGGGGTCGTTGGGTCTCGCCATTCGGGCTTCGAGTCGCCGCCAGCGCGTTGCGGTTACCAACTAAATGTTTCGAGTGCCCCTGAGGGGGTGACGTGCGTCTGGCCAACTGCACCAACGAGGTTGACCCATCGGTTCTCGCATTTGTCGTTCTTGGGGCCGATTACCGAGGACTCTTCGAATTGCCGGGCCGCTCGTCTAGTCGTGAACGAATCACCCGCGCGGGATTTCCCACCGCCACGGAGTAGGGGGCAATGTCTTTGGTAACGACGCTGCCCGCCCCAATCACAGACCCGTCACCAATTTGGACTCCGGCGACGACAACGACTCCGGCACCAATCCACACGTCCCGGCCGATTGTGACGGGTGCGTATCGATCTCCCTGGGTTCTAAAGGGAACGTCGGTTCGTTCAAAGTTGTGATTCGAGGTCCAAATAGTGGTGTAGGGACCAATTTTCGTGTCGTCACCAATGGAGAGCCCACCCTCGCCGTGGAGTATGCACCCCGTATTAATGAAGACGTTGTCGCCAATGCTCACCTCGCCGGGCGCCGATAGGACGATTCGGCCGCCGATAATAAGGTTTTCGCCTGCGCGCTTCATCAGTCGGGAGTAGAAGCGTCCGCGGCTCCGGTCGGAGGTGCGCAACAAACCCCGGTACACCCGAATCATGACGGAAGACATTTCGACACCACTTTCGCGAGAACACTGGGTTGAGCGACACATTCATCTCTCGACGTCGGCACCATTTTAGGTCCACCGTGCCTGGGAGCTCGAATCGGATTACAAACTCCCCGCGACGTAGAGCCCCGTCGTCGCCAGTCGCTCTCTTTGTACCGCGGTGAACGAAAGGGCGAAAAGTTCGCGAAAAATCGCCTCAGAATTCATGAAATCGAAAGGCCCCAGCGGGCATGGAGTTCCTGAGTGTGACTTAAAATTTCTGAGTCCCCTTTAGGTCTACGCTTAGGAGTGTTGCTAGGTGCGGAGCGGGAATAATGGCCTAATTGGGGTCCTATCGGGGCTTGTCCGAGTGAGAGGCAGTGAGAATCGTGTCTGAGTTGAGACAGAGGGCATAGGACACCCCCTCGTGCAACACCCCATCGCCTTGGCATCAGCATATTTATCGAGAACTCTCTGGTCACGTCGGAATGCGGGGAACGTCGGGCGTTCGGCACTCCTCTTCGTGGCCGCCGCATTATCCCTAATGGCCTTGAACGCGTTGTACTACGCCACCGTGGGCCACTTGCTCGGACCGGCGCAGTACGGAGAGTTTGCCACCACTCTGGTCGTCATTAATTTAGCCATCGCCCCTCTCGGGGCTGTTCAAATGTGGGCTTCGCACATGGGCATGTCGGGCCGAGAAATACTTAAGTCTCGATGGGCCGGTCGGGTCATGACGGGCAGTTTCCTCATCATGGGACTCCTCTTAATCACAGGGGGGATGCTGACCTCGTACTGGCATCTTCGTCACTACTGGTTGGTGGTCCTCATCGCCGTCTGGTTCCCTCTCGCTGTCACCGGGGCGATCCTTGAAGGGGTACGTCTCGGAACCTCCTCCTACGAGAGTGTCGCCGTGGCTCAAGTGGTCGGGAACGGGCTCGTACGACTGGTCGGGGGAGTGGCCGCGGTAGGGATTGGTTTGGGAGCAGCCGGCGCATTGACGTCCATCCTCGTCGGACAACTCGTCACCCTTCTCATTCTCGTTAGTCGACGAAACTCACTGAAGTCAGTCCCGGTGGTGGACAACGTTCCGATGACGGGATTAGATGCCCCCTTTTTGAGTTCCCAAGTAGTCAGCTTGTTGGGTTTGGGGGGGCTTGTTGCCATCGACACTCTCGTGGCGCGCCACCTGTTCTCGGGAATCTGGGCGGGTCGTTTCGCGGCGGCGGCCATTATGGCCGACGCCGCTCTCGTCGTGCCCATCGCCCTGGTATTTATTCGCCACCCCGAGGTGACTCGATTTCGGCTCGCGAAGAACCAGACGCGAATTGACTTTGCGCAGTCCTTGAAGCAGGCCCTCGTTACTTCCATTACTTTTTCCGCGTTCCTTGTCGTATTCGCCAACCCTCTGCTCCGCATTGTCTTCGGGCCTGCGTACGCGCCGGGGGCTACCGTTTTGCGCCTTCTCGCTCTCCAGGCGGTTGGACTCGCGTTAATCCAAATAATGGTCAACCTTCAAATTGCTCGCCGGTCGTGGAGCGCTCTGTGGCCGTGGGTCGGCACTCTCGCGGTCGTAGTGGCGTCGGAGACCCTCTCACTTACTCCGTCGGGTCTTGGGGTTCTGATGGTCGTGGTCACGGGGTTCGTCGGTGCAGGCTTACTAGTTCCGACTTTCGTGGGTTTGACGACCGCCGTCTCGAGAGGGCGGTCGGAGTTTCTCGATGGGGTCGTGCTCCCCCGAGCGGAGGTCGATCTCACCCTAGTTCTACCGTTTCTCAACCCAGGACCAAACTTCCCCGGTCACGTTGGCGAGTGCGTGGATGTTCTCGACTCGTTGGGCCTGACCTACGAGATTCTGGCGGTTTCGGACGGGAGCAACGACGGAAGTGTCGAAGCCCTCAGCGCGCGGGCGTTTCCCCGTGTTCGAATCATTGAGCACGCGATGAATCAGGGCAAGGGGGCGGCCCTACGAACGGGACTGATTGAAGGTCGGGGTCGCTATCTGGGGTTCATCGACGCCGACGGGGATATTCCGGCCCAGTTGCTGGCGTCGTTTGCGGAATCAGTTCGCGGTGATGGGCCGGACATCGTCTACGGGAGTAAGCGGCACCCGGACTCCAACGTGGTGTATCCGCTCATTCGTCGTGTGTACTCCTATGGGTACCAGTCTCTGACCGCTACGTTGTTCCACCTACCGGTTCGTGATACGCAGACCGGCATCAAATTTGTACGACGCGAGGCGGTTGCCGCGGCACTGCCTCGAATGGTGGAAAAGAAGTTCGCATTCGATCTTGAGCTCTTTGTGGTGTGCCAAAAGTTGGGATACGACCGTTTCGTTGAGCTGCCGGTGACGATTAAGGAGCGGATGACGAGCACCGTGTCCCGGCGAAGCGCGACCGAAATGATGCTGGACACTCTCGCAATTTTTTATCGATTGAAGGTACTTAAGTACTACGACCGGCGAGTGGGTGAGGTCGCTAGTCGCGAAACCACTGCAGAGATTGTCGAGGTGGCGACGGAGGCGTTGCCGCCTCAGATGCGACGGTCCGGTCATGCTTCGCTACGAATCCTGATTTTGAACTGGCGGGACCTGGCGCATCCGGGAGCAGGCGGAGCCGAGGTTTACACTCACGCAGTCGCCGAGGAGTTGGTACGCCTCGGGCACCGAGTCACCATCTTTAGCGCGGCGGTCGTAGGGCAACCCGAGCGTGAAATGGTCAATGGAGTATCCATCGTGCGTCGAGGTACGCGCTACGGGGTGTATCGCCAAGCTCGCCGGTTCTACCAGCGGGAGGGTCGAGGAGAGTACGACGTCGTCATCGACGAGATCAATACCCGACCATTCAACGCCGTCAAGTGGGTCAAGGATGCTCGAGTCGTGGGTCTCGCTCACCAGGTGTGCCGCGAACTATGGTCTTTCGAGATGCCCTGGCCGGTGTCGTGGATCGGTCGTCACGTCCTCGAACCGGTGTGGTTGCGTCGCTACCGCGAGACGCCTGTTATTACGGTGTCTCGCTCGAGCGAAGAGTCACTGCGCGAGTACGGTCTCCGTAATGTTATAACCATCCCCAACGGGCGCCCCGCTATTGTCCGACGGGGCGAGTTTGATAAGGAGTCGGTCCCCACGGTCTTGTTTATGGGCCGACTGGAGCGGCACAAGCGGCCGCTCGATGCACTCCGAGCGTTTGAAATTTTTCGCCAGGATGTTCCGGCGGCCCAAATGTGGTTCATTGGGGCAGGTTCGATGGAAAAGCGGCTCCGAGAAGAAGCCTCCCCGAACGTTAAATTCTTCGGGCACGTCTCCAATAGTGAGCGCAACGAACTCATTAGTCGCAGCCACGTGCTCGTAGTAACCTCCATTCGCGAAGGCTGGGGACTGGTGGTGACGGAGGCCGCCCTCCTCGGAACGCCCGCGATTGGTTACGACGTCCCCGGGCTACGTGACTCCATCTCTTCAGCTGGGGGACAACTCGTTGAGCCGACTCCAGAAAATTTGGCGCACGTATTGACATCGACGTTTGCGCAGTGGTCGACACGAGTGATACCCGAGTCGACGTCGGCCGGAGTGATTCCGTGGTCTGAGGTGGCTCGTTCAGTGATGGAGAACTGCCTCGAAGTTGAGGGAGGTGGAGTCCTGGCTAACGGGGCGTCGCCGGTTCGACGTAGTTTGTCTAGACCTGGCGAATGATCTACTAGAAGTGGCAGGTCGGAATCCGGGCCGCCCCCGATTGAATCTGGAGACTACGTGGTGAGATGGAGAGCGACGGTTCCGGTGTGGACACGTCGAATAGCGGGATTGGCGATAGGCCTCATCGGATTGTCGGAGTTTTACACTTTCCACTCCATCGCCAATGTGACAGCCCTGGTAGGGATACTCCTCCTTCTCGGGGTGTCGGTCATGGTGGGCGTGCGTGCCATCAATCAGACTCGCGGAACTGATCTAACTACTGCGATCGCGATGGGGTCGTGGAAGAAGCCATACCTCGTCACCTCTCTGATAGGGGCCATTTTCGTCCAGTTCTGGTTTCGTTGGGGGCAGGTCCTCGCAGGTGGCGACATTACGCCACCAATTGGGACTGCGTGGGTAATGCGAATCTTCAGTTCATATGGTTGGACGGGAGACGACCTCGGTGGCGCCGTCATGAATCAAGTCCGATTACCCTGGGGTGTCTTTGAGCTCGTGATTCACTGGCTCGGCGGCTCGGCCGCCGTGGCCCAGAGGTTATGGCTAACTCTGCTCGTCGTTCTCGTCATCTTGGCGACCATGTGGCTGGCGCGTGTGCTCTATCTACCACCACTCGTCGCGGCGACTGCTGCCCTGTTCTACGTGGTGAGCCCCTACACCTCCGGCGTCGTCGGATACAACGACGTTTATTTCGTCGCCATGGCGCTGATCCCCTACTGCGCCGCCCTCGTCGTGCTCTACGTGCGAGGGTCACTCGTGACCTGGAAGTTCGTGGCGGGCTTCGTTGTGGCGGCACCCTTTTTCGGATACGCCTATATCAACCCCCCTCTGGTGGGCATGCTCGGCGGCGTGGTTGCGGTAACTCTCGTGCTCGTGGGGGCGTTCGAGGGATGGAAGAAGGTGGGGCGTCGAGCCCCCGGCCTCGTGGGTGGATTCGCCGCTTTAGGGGTTGGTTCGCTGTACTGGATCCTGCCGGCACTGAACTCTCTCAGCCTGGTATCGACGGGGAATCTCTCGGGGGTATCAACTTGGTCGTGGACTGAAGACCGGGCCACATTGCCAAACGCTCTCTGGCTGAACACCGTGTGGACGTGGAATTTCAACGTCTACAACCCCGTGGCCTCGAACTTCACTCACTTTCCCCTCGAGTGGATTCCCATTCTTTTGCCGATCGTTGTTTTCGGAGTCTTCGTTATTGCGCCCGGACGACTCTCACCGATTGTTTGGCGAACGGTGTCGGTGAGTGCCCTCTTCTCTCTCCTGATCTTGATCCTGAGCACTGGAACTAAGTTTCCGATGGGCCCGTTGTTTAGCGTCCTCTACCGACTGCCCTACGGATGGCTCATCCGTGAGCCGGGACGATTCTTGATGGTGGCCGCTCTGGGCTACGCCATCATGGCGGGAGTGGTGGTGCACACTGCCTATTCGAGTTTTCGTGATCGATTGATGGCGGGGCCTGTCGCCTTGGTTGCTCCGTGGCGCCGATGGGGTGCGTGGGGTCAGCCAGTCGTGCGAGCTTTCCTCGTCCTCCAACTCGTGGTCGGCGTTCTAGCGGCGACCGGTTTTCCGGTCTGGACGGGGGCGTTCGTTCCACTTCTTCGGTCCGGCTTTCCGTCTACGCGAGTGACGGTTCCGAACTACTGGATTCGAATGATCGACTTTCTCAACTCCTCGTCGGCCCCTTCGGGGGCACTCCTCGCCCTGCCCGCTGACGACTTTTACCAAATGCCCTACTCCTGGTACTACGGAACCGATGGATTCATAGTGGACTCGCTTAGTCGCCACGTTCTCGTTCCCTCGCGCCAGGGGTACACGGGTGCGAGCGCCCAGTTGGTCGCCGCTACCACGACCGTGGGCCAGGCCCTCGTGGCTCACCAGTGGACTTACGCCACCTCGATTCTTCAAGCTCTCGGAACACCCCTGATTCTGGTGCGGGGTGACATTCTGCCTTACGCCGCCGGACGAAAGATTGAGAATCCGGCGCTGATCGCGACTGCGTTGCGCGAAGATCCCCAAATGCGCGGTGTGAGGAAGATGGGGGCACTGTCGTTGTTCGAAGTCCGCGGTGGACTCGTGAAACAGTGGAGCCACATATGGACCACCAACTCTCCCACGCCGTCCGTTGGGGTCTTGAGGGTCCTGAGCGCGAACCAGACGGTGATTTCGAGCGCCCCCCTGGCGGGCACACATTCACTATCCCCACTGCCTCCTTTGACGTCGTGGTCGGCGCAGGCCGGGATCTTGAGTACGGCCCTCCACGTTCCCCGTGGGGGCGCCTATCGCGTGGTCACTCAGTCGGGAGTGCCCCAACCTGCGATGATTCTCAGTGTGACCGGAAACAGCCCGGGCACAGAGACCCTCCGGGTGACTCATCCGCTGACTACCTCAGTGCCGAGCTTGGCGAACTCCACGTCTCCCGTATCGTGTGTGACGCCGCTACTCGGGACCGTTCCCAACCATTACCAAGTGGGACAGTCAGGTTGGGTCGCGTCGTCCGGAGTACTCCGAGTGGTGGCGTCGCGAAAGATTGCCTGCGCCGCTCGAGTTCTCCCCGATGCCGGCAGTTCATTGTACGTCTCCTACGCGAGTCGGCGCATTAGCGGTCAGCCGGCGGGGGCGTGTCTTCTTCAACTGCCCTCAGGGTCCTGCGCGAGTGTGAAGTGGAACCTTGAGACCAATCCCGATGGGTGGATCACCCGCACCGGGTTAGTCGGAATTCTCCCGGGCACCACTGCACTGGAGTTCGTCGCGGAGACTGGAATGACGACCCGCCTCGGACGCTCCGAGACGGACTATCGAGACTTGGTAGTGGCTCCGGTTTCGCTGACGCCCCTTATTGTCGAAGGCATGACTCCCGGAACGCCGGGACAGTGGCGGGTCATCCGTCTAAGGACTGACGTGGCTCCCGCTCCGGTGGGTACTCGCAGCTCCTCGGGAGTGGTCGTGACTCTTGCGGGACTCGCCGACGCCACCCTGGTTCACGCGGCATCGGCTGCGGCGGGCTAGATTCGGTCACGCACTGTGTGACGGCGTCGACGATCCATCCACCACACGCCTCCGAAGAGAGCGGCCGGTCCGAAGATGGAGGCCCACACGGCGAGGTTCTCTGTCGCCTGGGGCGGGAAAGACAGCGTGCACTTCAGAGAATTTCCGGGAGGCACGATGAATCCGGTGGCCCAACCGTTAATCAGGGTGGGGTAGATATTGCCTCTCCCGGGGCAGGAGAGAGTCCACCCGGGACTAAAACTTTGCCAGAGGGTGACATTCCGCCCGATCGACGCGGCCGAGAGGGAGATTCGCCAGGAGTTCTGGGCGAGGGGAACGATCTGGTGAGGTAGGGGCGCTGTTCCTCGGGCGGTGCCCGCAATGCTGAGGGAGGTTGCGGGGCCGTCCGAAAGAGGAAAGGGCGCGAGGTCCTTCTGAAGGGTGATTGATGACACCAAGGCACTGCTGGTGGCCGGCAAATTACCGTTACTCGACGCACTCACAATGTCGAGCGTGATTGCGCACTTCGTATAGGGGGTCGTGCCCGTGTACTCGAACTCCGTGGTCCCCGTCGTGGCGCCCCGGGACGCCCCGAAGAAACTCGATGAGACGGTGGAACCCTGGCACACCTGGTTGACTTGGAGCAATCCGCCGTCGAGTTGAGAGGTGTCGTAGTGAACACTCACGCGAACGTGGTCTCCGGGTCGCATCTCGAAGGGGTGAATGAGAGATCCCAGCAACGGGGTGGCCGACGAAGTCTGGAGAAAGACGCAGCCGTCGGGTGCGAGGGTGCAGGGATGATGACCGGCGAATCCTCCGGTAGGCGAGAGATTGCGGGTCGAAGCCGTCGCCGGCGCGACGAAGTCACTGGTCGCGAACGACGTGGGAGGACCGAGGTGACTCGTGGGTTGCGCCGAGCCGTCGAACGCTCGTACCTCAATGAGAGGCGTCGGATTCGCTCGGTAGACCCCGTACTCGGCGTTTTGAAAGACGAGGTGGAGGCCCAAGTGCTGGAGACTGGCCTCGGTGCCGGAGGCTTGATTCGGAAAGCCGATGTTTTCCCACGGGGGGCTAAATCTATCTACCACGATGTAGCCAATGCGGTACTGGTTAATGAAGGACCAGGCCACGGAATGAGTGGAAAAAAGCGCGGGATAGATCGGACTACCAGCTCCGATGTTGCCAGAACTGAAGTGCGGAAAAGTTGCAATACCGTTCTTCGGATTGAGGTTCACGCCCGTTAATTGGCGGCTACTCATAGCGTGATCAGTGGCAATCGCGGGGGAGGTGGGTATCCAGAGTACCGTGGCCGACTTTGTTCCGAGATATCGGTTGACGTGTTCGGTGGCTGCACTGGTATGAGCGGACAGGTTGCTGACGGGTGACGAGATAGTCTCCGTCGCCACCATGACGCCCTGAAGAAGGGCCCAGCCCCCGACGAGACCAACGAGCAGGCTACGTCCCACTAGTGGTAGAGAGACGAGGCGATACTCCCGACGATGGATGAAGCGGACGACGTCACGGAAGGGCTCGGAGACGGCGGGCAACACGAGAATGGCGCCGAGAAGGGCGAGTTGCATCCACAGTTCAGGGTTGCGGAAGTAGTGAAAACCGGGAACAGAGATCCAGAGGAAGGTATTGAGGGACCGGAAGGGGGAGTCGGCCCCCGCCGCGAACGCCGATCCGGCCAAGTAGAGACCGAGGCCGGTGACGCGAGAGATGCGCAACCGACTCGAACGTAAGGTCACGAGGACCGAACCCACCAATGCGAGTATCGGGAGGAGGGAAGCTGTCGGCAACGGTGACAGGGTGACGGTCTGGAAGAATCGGAAGTAAGGCCACCAGGGATTGAAGAGCGACATGGTGTCGCCCAACGAATAGAAGGAAAAACGGGACAAGTTGGAGGAGTCGTAGTACGAACTGGGCAGGGTTGGTCCGTTGAGGTGATGAGTCGTGTTGAGCCACAGGGAGACCAGTTGTGGCGCCAGGACTAAGACAAATCCAACCCCTCCGAGCAGTATTCCGAGGAGACGAGTGTTGAGCCGAGTACGAGTGAATACGTGCAGTGATCCATCGGTCGAAAATCCCATGAGGACCACGATGACCAGGGCAGCGACGAAGAGAATTAGCCCATTGCGGACATCCAAAATCGTGATTGTGCCCGCAGTGATGCCGAGGACGACTGCGACTAGAGTAGTCGGCTCTTTTATCCAGCGAATGAGGAGACTCAGCGCGAGGGGGGTGAGTCCGTAGGCGACGAGGATCGGGTACCACCCTCCAGCGAACCAGTCGATTGTGGAGAAGTTGATGAGGTAGATGAGTCCAGCGAAGACGGCCACTTCCGGAACCGCCCCCAGACGACGGAAGAGTGAGAGAACTCCCATCCACGACGCGACGATGAAGGGGAGGATGAACACCAACCTCTCCGAGATCGCGAAGCTAATACCGAGTCGCGCGAGAGCGCTGAGGAGGGCGAAAGGCACTGACACGCGCGTGGCGAGCACGGCGAAGGAACCGAACTGTCCGAAGGTCCAAATGGAGGGCAGGGGGAAAGCGGAGGCTAGGTACGAGGTGGACCCTTGGGTATTCCAGTCGGCGTAGGTCATGAGGTAGGTCTGGAGCGTCGATCGGTAGGTCACGAGGATTGTGAGTCCCGCCCCTATCAAGAGCACGAGGCGGGAACGTCGACCCAGGTTCCAGGTAGGGGAAAGGGGCGTGTCGGGCACCGTGAGTGGGCTAAGAGTGGGAGACCTTCGCTCGTGGACAATGGTCACGACTTCCAGAATCCACCAGGCGAGTAAGCCCCACCAGAGGGCCAAATAGAAGTCGTCAGTGGAGTGACCAGGGTAATTGGAGACCCCCACGGCGGGCCCGGCGAACTGGCGCAGAACCACGGCGAGGGCAAAGGCGACAATGCACCATCGAACGAATCGAGCGACGGCACTTACGCTGATGCGGGATACGAAACGATTCCTCATTCAGCCCTACGACAAAGTTCCACCGTTGGCCATCCGATGCTCACCTCAACTTGTGCATTGCCCGCCCGTCGCGGTGACCTGGGTAGGTCGTTGATCACGGGAGAGTGATCAAATGCCATTCTGAGACGCTACCAAGAGCGGAGGCCCCGCGAGAGCCCTTGGGACGGGGCTGGTTCGCTTCGGCGGTGCTCGGGGGTGAGAGAATGGTCAGGTTGTCTTCTAAGGAAGTGGTCAGCCATGAATTCTGGAGCGTCATCGCACTCTGGGGCAGATGAATCCGAGATTTCTCTTCGGTCGGTGGCCGTCGTAGTTGTCAATTACAACGGGGCACTCTGGATTCGACCATGCCTCGACTCACTTCTCGCCGACGCGGCCCGTGCCCCGCACTCGGTCCAGGTAGTGGTGGTCGACAATGATTCCACGGACGAGAGCCCCGAGATACTTAGAGAGTTCGGAGATCGACTCCGCGTGGAGGCGCTCGGAGCTAATACCGGATTCGGAAGCGGGAACAATCGGGGAGTCGCCGTGAGTTCCTCGGATCTGGTGCTGTTGCTCAACACGGACGTGAAAGTCCCTTCGGGACTTATTTCCACGCTGGTCAAAGAAATGGAAGACCGGAACCTTGACGCGGTGGCGGCCCGGGAGGTCCCTTACGAAGGAGGGAAACCTGACTCGGTTCGGATCACCATCGACCCCCTTGGATTCCCCGCCTTTCTCACGAACCACGTCTCCCGGCCCTCCTTCTACCTCCCCGCGGCCTGCGTCATGATGACGCGCCGAATGTACGAGACGCTCGGTGGCTTCGACGAGAACTTCTTCATGTACGTAGAAGACGTGGACCTCTTCTGGCGTGCTCGGCTGTTCGGCTTCCGTTTCGATTTCGCTCGTGACGCCGTTATTCAACACGCGGTCCATGGTTCCTCGGGCGGGGTGGGAATCTCGCTGCGGCGCTTTCTCTGGCGCAACACGAATCAGCCGATGATGTTGGTGAAGAACTACCGCGCACAAACTCTCGTGTGGGTCGCGCCTCTTTACCTACTCTCTCAAATACTGGAGATGGTGGGGCTGTTGCTGATGCGCCAACCCCGAGCGGCTTGGACTTATCCTCAGGGCCTCTATCACTTCGTCCGCCTCCTGCCGAAGATTCGTCAAGAACGTCGGCGTGTTCAGTCCGCGCGAGTAGTCCCGGATCGCGAGATTCTGTCGTTGATGTATCCCGGGCTCGCCAAACTGCGGAGTCTTCAGGTCTACCGGACACATCGTTCGGTCGCCGAGTAGTTCGGTCGCGAGACGTTCGAGACGTGGCGAATCGTTCAACCCGAACGGGGGTGGGGGCACTCTTCGCCGCGGGCTCCACGTTGTCGATGGGAATCGCCGCCGGCGGCGTCTTGACGCTGGTCTTCAGCCTCCTGGTGACAAGATATTTCGGTGCCCGGGAGTACTCCACCCTGGCCCCGCTCCTAAGCTTTGGCGCCATTGCCGGAGTGGCCTCCGCCGGAGTCCAGAACGCCATCATGTTCGATATCGTGACGCACAACTCGTTTCGAGTAGTGGTGCGACACCTGCGCTCTCTTGGCGTGGCCAGTCTGGTAGTCGTGGCCCTCGGCCCCTTTGTCGCCGGCTACTTGAGGGTGAGTCTGGTCAGCGCCTTTGCCGCTCTCACTTTTGCGGCGGTGACGTTGGTGAGTTGTGTGCCCGTCGCCATGCTTCTCGCCCGCCGTCGCATCCTTTCGCTCAGTCTCTTCAATTTCTTGCAGGCACTGTTGCGAGTCGCCGTTCTTATTCCGTTGCGTCACGGTAGCCCGGTCACGGTAACTTTCGCCGCTTCTCTTGGCGCGGTTCTCGTGGGAGGCTTCGGCATGTTGGGTGTCGCCCTCAAGAGTGTCCCCGTGTCGGGGGAGGCTACTCCGGTTGTGAGTCCGGTGCAGTTTGGTCAGTACGCCCTGGGGTCGGTGCTCTTCCTACCGGTCTCGATTCCGACGTGGTTGGCGCGCCACTTTCTCGACCCCACCCAAGCCGGTGTTTTCTCACTCGCCGTTCTGCTCGCGTCCACCATCGTGATGTTCGCTGGACCCGTCACGTCGGTGGTTACTCCCCGAGTCCGGGCCGGCGAGCGGGGCCACCTGCTCCGTCAGGGCGCATGGTTGACGGGCGTTTTCGCCGTGGTGTCGGGTCTGGGACTGCTTGCGGCTGCGCCCCTGGTCCTGCCGAGTCTCGAATCCACTCCGCTGCCGGGACTTCGGGGATACCTCATTCCCTTATGCGTGGGAGCGATTCTCTGGTCTCTCGCTCTGTACGGGACCTGGATAGATGTGGCCGCCAGGGGAAGGGCTCTCGGGTTCACCGTGGCGACGGTGGTGGGATTGGGCGCTCAGTTGCTCTTCGCTTGGATCGCCCCGTCGTCGTTCTCACTCGCCTGGGGGCCGGCTCTATCCGGCCTCCTCTACGGGTTACTGGTGCTCTTCGAACACTATCGTCACTCGTCGCTGGGGCCCTCTGCGGGGTAGGAGAGGACGTCGGCGAGCACGGGGGAGAGGGAGATGAGAGCCCCCGCCCCGCCGTGGAGGGTTAGTCGTCCAGCTCCGAGGGCGCGCAGGAGATCGAGTCGCCCTTCGGCCAGGTCGG
>JAKBAZ010000179.1 GCA_021826255.1 Actinomycetes bacterium | reverse complement strand
GAGCAGCGAATCGACGTCCCGGTCAGAAATTCGACGTCGCGCGTCGAGCAGGGTCGTCGCGGCGGTCTTGATGGACGCGAGGGGGGTTCGCAGATCGTGGCTCACCGCGGCCAGCAGGCCGGTGCGCAGCCGTTCGGCGTCCGCGAGGGTGCGTCGCTGCGCCGCCTCGTCCTCGAGACGGCGACGGTCCAGGGCCGCCACGACCTGGGCGCTAATGGCGACGAGGAGATCACGTCGCGATCCCGAGAGTTGGTTTCCGTCGACGCAGAGTTCGTAGTCCTCACCGAGTCTCAAGGTCGTGGGCGAGTCGCCCACCGTGCCCGCCGAGACCCACGGGGCGTTACTCGGGCGCCGCCGTAGTTCGGCGCCGCGCAGGTCGAACAGGTCCACGATCTCTGTCAGCATGTCCGACAGTGCGTGGTCGGTGCTCACCACGTGGCGAGCGATGCGCGCGAGTCCGAGGGCGTCGCGTTCGGCCCGAGCGGCGGCCCAACTTCGTCGGGCGGCGACGTCGACGAATCCGGCGACAACGGCGGCGGCCGTGAGGTAGGAGACGAGGGCGACGACGTCGCGCAGGTGCGCGATGGTGAAAGTGTGAATCGGTGGAGTGAACTCCCAGTTGGTGACGAGAAAGCTCGCGAGCGCGCCCATCAGCCCCGGGATGAGCCCCCCGATGGCCGCGACGGCGATGACGACGAGGAGGTAGGACGAGAGCGCGAGGGCGAGCGACGCTACTCCCGAGTGAATCAGGCTCAGGGTCAGCAGCGGAATGGCTAGGCCGGCGAGGAGGAGCGAGCCCCAGAAACGTCGCGGGGAGACCGCGCGCACGACGTGGCGCTGGCGGGGGGTCGCTCCTCCTCGTTCGGCGCCGTCGCTCGAGATCACGTGGACGTCCAAGTCCCCCCGGGCGAGAGCCACGCAGCGCGCCACGATGGAGCCCCGCAGGAAGGTCGCGACGCGACTCTTCGGATCAGCGCCGATGACGAGCTGGGTGGCGTTCTCGGCTCTAGCCACGCTCACCAGCGCCGCGGCGACGTCGGAGTCGACCACCTCGATGTAGCGTCCGTCGAGTTCTTCGAGCAGTTCGACGGAGTGGTTGAGCGTTTCGTCGGAGGGGCGTTTCAGCCCGTCGTCGGGTCGAACGTGAACACCAACCAGTTCGGCCCGCGCTCGCGCGGCCATGCGCGCGGCGCGTCGGATGAGCCGTTCGGCGGACTCCCCACCGGTGATCGAGACGACGAGGCGTTCCCGGGTCTCCCAGGCGTTCGAGATCTGGTGGCGCTCCCGGTAGGCCTGAAGTTCGTCGTCCACACGGTCGGCCAGCCAGAGAAGGGCGAGTTCGCGGAGGGCGGCGAGATTGCCCTGGCGAAAGAAGTTCGAGAGGGCCGCGTCCACGCGGTCGGCCGCGTAGATATTGCCGTGGGCCATGCGACGACGTAGCGCTTCGGGGGTGATGTCGACTAACTGGACCTGCTGGGCGTGACGGACGAAGGAGTCGGGCACGGTCTCGCGCTGGGCGGTCCCGGTGATGGCCTCGACGACGTCGTTCACGCTCTCGAGGTGCTGGAGGTTGATGGTGGAGACGACGTCGATGCCGGCGGCCAACAGGTCCTCGACGTCCTCCCACCTCTTCTCGTGTTCGGTGCCCGGAATGTTGGTGTGGGCGAGTTCGTCGACGAGAACGACGGCGGGTCTGCGTCGAAGGATGGCCGCGAGATCCATCTCTTCGAAGAGTTGGTCGCGGTACGCGACGCGGCGTCGAGGAATCTGCTCGAGTCCGGCGACCTTCGCCGCGGTGAGGGGGCGCCCGTGGGTCTCGACGATTCCGATGACGACGTCGGTGCCGCGTTCGGCTCGTCGGTGACCTTCGTCGAGCATGGCGAAGGTCTTGCCCACGCCCGGTGCGGCCCCGAGGTATATCCGCAGCTGGCCCCTCATCTCACCTCACTTGCCCATCGCTAGGTTCGGCGATCCAGGGCGAGGTTCAGTTCCAGAACGTTGACCACCGGCTCGCCCAGACTACCGAGGACGACCGGAGTCGTGTGGGAGTGGATGAGCTCGAGCACCGTGGAGAGCGCGAGTCCCCGGGTCCGGGCCACGCGGGGAGCCTGCAGGTCGGCGTTCGCAATGGAGATATCGGGATCGAGGCCCGAGCCCGACGAGGTGACGGCGTCGGAGGGGATCAGGGTGGACGAGGGTACCTGGTTGAAGGCCCGGTAAGCGGCGGCTAGTTGACGCTCGGAGGTCGCGAGCGAGGGACTCGAGGGCCCGAGGTTCGAACCGCCCGAGGCGAGCGCGTCGTAGCTACTCGCGGACGGTCGCGGTTGGAAGTATTGGGGGAGGGGCTGGCCACGGGATCCGAGAAAGCTCTGTCCGATGAGGGCCGAGCCCACGACCCGTCCGTGAAGGTAGAGCAGTGAACCGTTCGCGGCGGAGGGAAAGACCACCTGACTGACTCCCGTCATGGCGAGGGGGTAGGCCAGACCGGCGAGCAGAGTGAAGAGGACGACGGCGAGAAACGAACTGACGAGTTGTCGACGCATTAGTGCACCCCCAGTGCGCTCACGAGCACATCGATGATCTTGATACCGATAAAGGGCACGACGGCTCCGCCTAACCCGAAGACGAGAAGGTTGCGCCGAAGCACCGCCGCGGCGTTCCGGGCGCGAAAACGCACTCCCCGTAACGCCAGGGGAATGAGGGCCACGATCACCAGGGCGTTAAAGATGACCGCCGAGAGGATGGCCGAGTGGGGACTGGCGAGTCTCATGACGTTGAGGGCCGACAGCTGGGGAAATTTGGCGACGAACATGGCGGGCACGATGGCGAAGAACTTCGCGATGTCGTTCGCGATGGAGAAGGTGGTGAGCGAGCCTCGGGTGATGAGGAGTTGCTTGCCGATCTCGACGATATCGATGAGTTTGGTGGGGTCGGAGTCGAGGTCCACCATATTGCCGGCTTCCTTCGCGGCTTGAGTTCCGGTGTTCATCGCCACTCCC
>JAKBAZ010000178.1 GCA_021826255.1 Actinomycetes bacterium | reverse complement strand
CGTCGCACTGTCTCCCAGAACTTCGAAGTGATCGATGTTGAGAAGTCGAATCCAGCTCTGCTGGCCCATGGTGAGACAGATGAATCCGGCGAGTTCGACCAACTCCTCTTCGTTGAAGTATTGGTAGAGACGCTCCCATAAGGCATCGTCGGGGTTGAGGCGCCAGGTGATGGCTTCGGCGTACGCCAGCGCGGCCCGCTCCTTCTCCGAATACTGAGCCGACGTCTCAAAATTCAAGAGGTCGTCGAGCTTCCCTTCACCCACCCCGGCCGCACGAGCCTCGGTGGATCGCTGATTCCCGCAGTACTCACACTTCACCGATCGAGACACATACACCCGACACAGCTCCTTGATCTCGTGAGGGACAACCCCGGATCGAAAGAGCTTCTGCCAGGCATCCTCAAAAGCCCAGAACGCCCCGGATGAGTGCGCTCGGACTGCGGACGACTCGGGTCGAGGAACACCCTCGCGCGCGCAACGTTCGACGACGGCGCGCATCGCTTCGTCCATCGCCTCAAGCCCAACGTACGAAATCCGCTGCCGTTCACCCATGTCGCTTCCCCCAGTTCTCACGCCACGCTATTCAACGCGACTCGAGGGGTCCAACGAAACTTTTTAACGTCGCTCGATGAGATCCATGTACTCGTCACGCCAAAGATCGAAGTACTCCTCTGGGAGCAGTACGGCGTGGGTGGGTTGTAGTGCCTCGATGAACGCCCGTTCGTGCGACACCGCAATGATGGTTCCCTCCCACACCCCCATCATTCGACCCAGGGCGTCCACGCTGGCGGGATCGAGGTTGTTCGTGGGCTCGTCGAGGAGGAGGACGTTCGCTTTCGAGGCCGCGAGAATGGCGAGGGCCAGTTTGGCCCTCTCGCCCCCCGACAACGTGCCCGGAGACTGAAAAGCCGCGGAGCCCTTCAACCCGAACGCCCCGAGAAGGGCCCGACGCTGAACATCCCCCACCACCGTGGAGTTGGCCAGGTGGTCAAAGACGGTCTTCGAGTCATCGAGTTGCTCGTGTTCCTGGGCGAAGTACCCCACGGTGACGTTCGTTCCGAGGTGAATCGCCCCCGCTTGGGGTACCTGCACCCCCGCGAGACAGCGTAAGAGGGAGGACTTTCCGGCCCCGTTTCTGCCCACAATCACAATGCGATCCCCCCGTCGGGTAATCAACTGGGCGTTACGCAGAACCTGAGTCTCGTCGTATCGCACGGCGAGCCCCTCCGCCCGTAGCGGCACGTCACCGCTGCGGGGGGGACTGGGCAGGCGGAAAGTCACCGCGCGCTCGGCTCGACTAACCTCCACTCGCTCTTCTCTCAGCTTGTCAACCCGCCGGTCGAGGACCTTGGCGAGTCGAGCACGCTTTTCGGTTTGCGCCCTCATGGAGTCGGCCAACGAGCTCAGCCGCGCGATCTCGCGGTCCTGCTGAGCGGCCGTCTTCTCCTCCAGGACACGACGGGCTTCGTCCAGTTGAACGAACTTCGAATAGTTGCCCCGGTACTCCCGCAACACCCCATCTCGCAGCGCCAGGACCTTATCGATAGCTCGATCCAGAAGCGGAAGGTCGTGGCTAATGACAAGAACCGTTCCGGAAAACTTTCCGAGCTCGTCGAATAGCCACCGCTTAGCCGACGTGTCGAGGTGGTTCGTCGGCTCGTCAAGAACCATGACTTCCGGTTGCTCGTAGAGGACTCGCATGAGGTCCACCCGGCGGCGCTGACCCCCCGAGAGCGACTCCAGGTCCTCGAGGAGCAAACCTTGATCCAATCCGAGCCCGTCAGCAAGTCGGGCGACTTCGGACTCGGCTTCGTATCCACCGGCGTCGCGGAACTGCTCCTCGAGTCGAGTGAACTCCTCGATGGTCTCGGTCGTTGGAGACTCCGCCATCTTGTGGCGAGCGTCGTTCATCTCCTGGTCCAGACGGTCAATACCTCGAGCGGAGAGCACGTGACTCAAGCCAATCGGTTCGACCCCGAGTCCGTTGGGCACGGGTGTTTGGGGCAAGTAGCCGACACGCCCGTGGATAACCACCTCGCCGCCGACGCGGACGTGGTCGGTTCTGAGGTTCAACACCACGTTCAAAAGGGTGGACTTTCCCGCTCCGTTACGTCCGACCAGACCCACCTTCTCCCCTGAACCCACCGTGAACGACACGGGGCTCAGGAGTCGGCGGTCACCGATCTCAACGGAGAGTTCCCGGGCAACAATCACGCTAACGACCCACCAGTTCCGCGGCCTCTCGTAGACCGTCGCGGAACTGGGGGTGGGCAATCTCCGCCAGGGCTCGGGCGCGCTCACGCACACTGGCGCCACGTAGGTCGGCGGACCCGTACTCGGTGACGACGACTTGAGCGAGTTGGCGAGGAGACGTCACCACGCTGTGAGGTCCGAGGCCGCCCACGATACGGCTGGTCAACGTTCCGCCCACGAGCGCCGTGGACTGAAGGGCGATGATGGAGCAGTGCTCGCGGGACAGACTGGTTCCCTCCATGAAGTCCATATGGCCACCCGTCCCGGAGAACTGCCGAGCCCCGAGGGCCTCGGCCAGAATCTGACCCTGGAGGTCGACCTCGAGCGCCGAATTTATGGACACCATCTGAGGGTTGCGGGCGATGACGGCGGGGTCGTTGGTGTAGGTCACTGGAGCGAATCTCACCTCATCATTCTCGTCGAGAAAGCGGTAGAGCTCGGCACTGCCCAGCGCGAACGTCGTGACGGAATAACCCCGGTGTTCACTCTTTCGGCGATTAGTCACTTTTCCCGCCTCGTGCAACGAAAATAGACCGTCGGTGAACATCTCGGAGTGAACGCCGTAGTCCCCGCCGTCACCCTTCGCCAGGGCGAGCGCCACCAGATTAGGTACCGCTCCGATTCCGGTCTGCAAGGTAGCCCCGTCGGGAATAAACGGCATCGAGTGGTGGGCTATCAATCGATCGATGTCGGAGCCCTCCTCCTTGGCCAACTCCGTCGGGCGGGCGTCGCTGATGACGATGACGTC
>JAKBAZ010000177.1 GCA_021826255.1 Actinomycetes bacterium | reverse complement strand
GGAGTGAGTGGACCCTACACGCTGTCGGTCGGGACCCTCGAGCCGAGAAAGAATGTGGCGGCTCTCGTACGAGCTCACCGGGCCGCTCGGGCGCAGTCGCCGGATCTCGGTCCCCTGGTGGTGGTTGGTCCGAGTGGATGGGGCGACGTCGAGACGGGTGACGCCATCCTTCTCGGACGCCAGCCCCGCGACGTCCTCCTCGGCCTCTACCGGGACGCGTCGGTCGTCGCGTACGTGCCCTTGGCGGAGGGTTACGGACTGCCCCCCGTCGAGGCGCTTCGATTCGGGGTGGCGGTGGTGGCTTCGGCGACGGTGCCCTCAGTAGTCGACAACCCGACGGTGGTACGCGTGTTACCGCGAGACGAGAGCGATATCGCCGCGGGCCTCGTGAGGGCCCTCGAGGGCCGTGACGACCCCACGCAGCGAGATCTTCGTCGCCAGTCGGTCGAAGGACTCACCTGGGCCAACTGCGCCCGCGACCATCTGGCGGCGTGGTCGTGAGGGTCGTCCTCGACGTATCGGCGGCTCCGAGAAGACTGGCGGGCGCGGGACGGTACATGGCCGAACTCATACGCCACCTGGAGGGAGTTGATCTCGAGGTGGTGTCGCGCCGCCACGACGAGGACCGCTGGCGTCTTCGGGAGGGCTCTGTCACGGGAATCGTGGCCACCGCGAGACCTCTTCGCCTGTTAGAGGAGGCGTTGTGGCTGGGTTGGAGTGCTCCGGCGCGTCGCGCCGACGTCTGGCACGGTCCTCACTACACGATGCCTCTACTCACTCGAACGTCCCGAGTTGTCACGATTCACGACATGACCTTTTTTTCTCACCCCGAGTGGCACGAACCCACCAAGGTGACATTCTTCCGTTCGGCTATCACTCGGGCCGCCCGTGACGCGTCCGCGGTCGTGTGCGTGAGCGAGACCACGGCCGAGGAGTTCCGGTCACTCTCTCCTCGCGCCCCCATCGTGGTCGCGCCCCACGGGGTCGACATCGCTCGATTCCACCCGGACCCATCGGGCGACCGCGAACTGCTCCTCGCGGCGGGTCTCGAGACGTCACGACCCGTCATCCTCTTCGTCGGTACTCTCGAACCCCGCAAGGGTGTCGACACGCTGCTTCAGGCCTTCGCTCGCCTGAGTAGCGCGTTTCCCGACGCCGAGTTGTGGTTGGCGGGACAGCCGGGCTGGGGCGTTGACCTCGACGGACTGATGGCCAGTATTCCTTCGGCCTCGAGTGTTCGTCGACTGGGCTTCGTCTCCGACGAACTCCTCGCCCCACTCCTTCGACGCGCGAACGTGGTGGCGTATCCCTCTCGCGGGGAGGGTTTCGGACTTCCGGTGCTCGAGGCCTTGGCCTGCGGAACGCCGGTTGTCACCACCCGCGCAACGGTGATGGACGAGGTGGCCGGGGGGTGCGCCACTCTGGTCAGCGCGGGGGACGAGAGCGAACTCGCCGACGCACTGCTCGCGGTGCTCGACCAGGGGGCGCTGGATGACGCCCGGCGTTCGCTCGGAGTTCGCCGCGCCGGTGAGTTCACGTGGGAACGAAGCGCCCGACTCCACGTCGAGGCCTATCGGCTGGCGACGTCGTGACGACCTTCCTCATTACCGGGGCTTCGGGGTTCGTGGGACGTCATCTGATCCACGAGGTGGAGCGTCGCGGAGACACCGTGTGGGCTCTCGATCGCTCCACCGACGTACGTTCCGACGAGTTCGGGGACGAAGTGCGCCGTCTCCGGCCTGACGTCGTCATTCATTTGGCGGCTCTCAGTAGCGTGGCCGACTCCTGGTCTCAACGTGAGGAGTTTGAGGACGTGAACGTTCGAGGAACTCAACGGGTCCTCGAAGCCCTGGCGAGGTATCGACCCGACTCTCGCTGTCTCGTGGTCTCGAGCGCCGAGGTTTACGGCGTCGTGACTCCCGACGACGTGCCGTTGGCCGAGTCGGCTCCGCTGCGCCCGGCGAATCCCTACGCCGAATCGAAGGCCCGCGCCGAAGACGTGGCCCGAGGTTTCGTCGACGAACTCGACGTCATCATTCTTCGTCCCTTCACGCACACGGGTCCGGGTCAAAGTACCCGATTCGTGGTCCCCGCGCTCGCCAGCCGACTGCTGAAGACTCGAGAACTCGGTGAATCGGAGATTGCGGTGGGAGACCTGCGGGCCCGCCGAGACTTTTCCGACGTGCGTGACGTGGTGCGGGCCTACCTCGACGTGGCCCACCGCGGTCGTCCCGGAGCCACGTACAACGTCTCGAGTGATGTGGACCGCTCCATCGGAGAAATCGCCGACCAACTTCGTCTCATGATCGCGCCCGGCGTGGCGTTTCGCACCGACGCGAGCCTTCTGCGTCCGCTCGAAACACCCATTTTGGTGGGTGACTCCAGCGCTCTTCGCGAGGCGACGGGGTGGCAACCGAGCGTGGAGTGGTCGCGCACGTTGCGTGACGTCGTCGAGGATCTTCAACGTCGACGCGTCGGTCTCGACCCGGACTAGACCCGGCCCCGACGTCGTCTGAGCCCTCTGTTCGAACCCGTCCGAGAGGAGTGTGAGAACTAGCCTGGTTGGATGGACTCTCGCGCCCCCGCCGTTGTCGCCGTGGTGGTGACCACCGGGGAGGGTCCGGGCCTCGAAGCGACACTGTCGTCCCTGGTTCAACAGGATTACCCCGAGATGTCGGTGCTCGTGGTGGCTAATGGCGGCGCCGTCAACACCGCGGAGCGGGTGGGAGCGGTCGCCCCGGGAGCGTTCGTGCGAGTGCTGGACGACAACCTCGGATTCGCCGCGGCGGCCAACGAAGCGGCGGTCATGGTGGAGGGTTCGGCCTTCTTCGTCATCTGTCACGACGACGTACGGTTGGATCACGACGCCGTGGCCATCATGGTGGAGACGGCGTTTCGCACTAACGCGGGTATCGTGACCCCCAAAGTCGTGAGTTACCACGATCCCCTGGTGCTGCTGCACGTGGGACAAACCTGTGATCGCTACGGAGTCGTTCGAGAGCGAATTGAGCCGGGCGAGATTGATCA
>JAKBAZ010000176.1 GCA_021826255.1 Actinomycetes bacterium | reverse complement strand
CGGAGCTGCTCGCCCAGTTACGATCCTTCCTCGACGAGGTTCGCCCCGAGGACTTCGACCAGTGAATCGGGGACTTCGATCCATCGCGCTCTTCGCCCTCGTCGTCGTCATTATCACTGCGGTGCGCCTGCACACCCACCATTCGAGCCCGTCGTCGACGACCACCTCGACCTCAGTCTCGAGTTCGTCCACCTCGACGTCCACCTCGACGTCGACCTCCACGTTGCCGACGTCGACCACGTCGACCACCTCGTCGACGAGTGCACCAACCTGTACGGTGAGGCAACTTCGCGGAACGTTCGCGCTCGGGACGGGATCGGCGGGTACGGTGAGGGGGACCCTCAACGTGCACAACGACGGGGCGACGTGCGAGTTGTCGGGCGCCCAATCCTGGAGCGGAGTCACGACCAGCCAGAAGGTCCTCGCCCTGTCCACCCCCGCGGCGGGCACCGTGCAGGTCACGATTGCGGCGGGACAAACCGGGGGAGTGTCACTCTCGTGGTCCGACATCCCCCAGGGCACGCAGGTCTGCCCGAGTCTTTCGGTCCTACGAGTCACGGTGGGCTCGACCGGACCCCTGTCGACGTCACTGGTCTATCCCATCTCGCCGTGTGACGGCGCCCGACTGGTCGTGGGGGCCTGGCAGTAGGCGGTTTCGCGCCGGTCCGTTACTTCGGTGTAGTGTTCGACACGTAGCCCGAGACGGTGCCGCATCGTCGCCGTCGGGTTCGTTGAGTCGGGGGCCGTCGGGGGGCGGCTCCCGACTTACAACGACACAGTCGCTCGGCGGTCTTCTAACCTACACGGGTGCCCTTCGTTACCCTGCTCGGACACCGGACGTGGGCGAAGATTCCCGCGGCGGGTCCGACCGTGGTCCTCCTGCACGGGGGAATGAGCTCGTCGGCCTCGATGCTTCGCTCGCTCGGTCCTCGACTGAAGAAGGACTTTCGGATCGCCGCGTTCGATCGTCGAGGCCACGGACGCACCGCGGACACCCCTGACCCCTTTCACTACGAGTCGATGGCCGAAGAGACGGTCGCCTTCATTGAACTCCTCGGTCGACCCGTCCACCTGGTGGGCCACTCCGACGGGGGTAACGTCGCGCTCTTAGTCACGTTGGCCCGACCCGACCTCGTACGCCGGAGCGTCGTAATCGGAGCCAACTACCACCACGAGGGACTCATGGAGTTGGATCTGATGACCCGACCGAGTCCGGAGTTCGACCTGTGGGCGATGAAGTACGCCGAGTCCTCGCCGGACGGGATGGAGCACGCCGCCGTGGTCTTCGACAAGACCCTCGAACTGTTCTCCCACGAACCGACGTTGACCCCGGCCGACCTCGAACGCGTGAGTCGGCCGACCTTGGTTCTGGCCGGTGACGACGACGTGGCGACTCTGGAACACACGTGTTCGATGTACGAGTCGATCCCTGACGCCCAACTCGCCATCGTGCCGGGAACGTCCCACGGGCTGCTGAAGGAACGACCAAAGGAGTCGGCCCGTATCATCCGTCGCTTTCTTCGCGAGGAGGGCGCTCTCGAGACCCTGGCCCCGGTGCGTCGAGCGCGAAGGGCCCCCGATGCCTGAGAACTCCTCGCGGGGAGACCTAGACTCGGGGTCCATGGTCCGGCGCGAACGGATGGTGGCGTGGGGGCGGCGCTGGACGACTCTCTCACTGCCCGCGCGTGACGCCCTGCTCTACGGGGTGGCCGCCCTTTTCGCCCTGGGTACGTGGTTGACTTCGACCGATCTGGCCCAGTGGCGGTGGGGGGAGATGGCGTGGGGCCCCTACGTGGCGGCCGCGGTCGTGACCCTCGTCGGACGTCGGCAGTCACGCACGCGCTACGTCGCCCTCGTGGTGGCGATTCTCGGGAGTGTCGTCGCTCCGTTGATTGCCGAGGTGTGGTGGCGAGTTCACGCCCCCTACGGCGGATTCGCCCAGCCCGAGGTCATGGTTCTCGAACGGGCGGCCCTGGCTCTCTTTCACGGCCACGACCCTTACGTGGCGTACTGGGCCCACGGTCACCTGGTGAACCCGGTCGCCCACGGAGCCCCCTACGAGTCGTTCTTCCCCTACTTTCCCCTCATCGCGCTGTTCGGACTGCCGGCGGTCATCGTTCACTCCACGACCGGCTGGGGTGACGCCCGTCTCGCCCTGACGGCGTTCTCTCTTCTTGTCACGGTGTGGGGTGCGCGCCTCGTGAGTGACGACGACAACGTACGTCTTCGGGTCCTGCAGTACGGAATCGCCCTTCCCACGGGGGCCCTCTTCGCGGTGACGGGCGGGGACGACCTGCCCATCTTGGCGCTCGGTCTACTCGCCCTCGCCTTCACTCGACGCCACCAGCCCGCTCGAGCGGGGTGGGTCATCGGGATCGCTGCGGCGATGAAGTTCACGGCCTGGCCGATCGCCCTGGTGGTGTTCGCCGTGGCGCGAGACAGTCGGGGCCGATACGCCGGATTCAAGGTGGCCGCGGCGTCCGGCTTCGTGATGGTCGCCGCCGTGGTTCCGGCATTCTTCGCGAATCCGGTGACCTTCCTCGCCAACGTGGTGGCCTTTCCGCTCGGGCTGTCGCACGTCTCCTCCCCGGCGGCGAGCCCCCTCCCGGGGCACCTCATCTCGGACTGGTCGCCCACTCTGGGGCACCTCCTGGTGGTCGCCGCGCTCCTCGTCGTCGCTCTCTCGTCCCTCCGCTACGCCCGTCGTCACTGGCCCCTCGACGAGACGCGCGCCCTCTTCGTACTCGCTCTCGGTACGCTCGTGATGATCAGCGTCGCGAGCGCCACTCGATCGGGGTACCTCATCTACCCCCTCAACATGGCCGTGTGGGGGTGGGGGCTCATGGAGAGGCGAGGAGCCCGGCACGAAGCCGAACTCCTCCGGACCTGACGCGTCGAGTTGCGGCGAGGCCGTCGGACTTTTGAAGGGGGTCGCTGACCCGCGTCGAGTGATGGTCGCGTCGATCCTCGCCGACTCCTCAGGGGTACTCGTTAGATCGCCGAGGAGTTTTGGTAGATCCGGTAAGTCCACTGACTGGTCGACCCCGACTGGGTCACCGTGACCCCGATGACCCAGTAGAAGGAGTCGCTG
>JAKBAZ010000175.1 GCA_021826255.1 Actinomycetes bacterium | reverse complement strand
ACTGAGCAGTTGTAGGGCGTCGAGGACGGGCTCGTCTCCCACCCCGACGTAACGCGCTCGACCAATAGCGGCGAGGTGGGCGTGTTCGGGTCCGATGCCGGGGTAGTCCAGTCCGGCCGAGATGGATTCAGCCTCCTCAATCTGGCCGGACTCGGACTGGAGCAGCATTGACCTCATTCCGTGGAGTACTCCCGGCTGACCGCCCGAGATTGCGGCTCCCCCGGCGGCTTCGACTCCAACCAGGGCCGCGGAACTCTCGGCGAATCCGGCGAAAATTCCCGCGGCGTTCGATCCACCCCCGACACAGGCGACGACCATATCCGGGGTACCCACCCCTAGCTCGTCGAGTTGGCGCGAGGCCTCGTGTCCGATGATGGATTGAAACTCTCGCACCATCCAGGGGAACGGGTGGGGCCCCATCACGGAGCCGAGACAGTAGTGGGTATCGTCCACGCAGGTGACCCACTCCCTCATCGCCTCGTTGACGGCGTCTTTCAGGGTTCGACTCCCCGAGGTCACCGGAACGACACGAGCCCCGAGCAACTCCATGCGAAAGACGTTGAGGGCTTGGCGTTGAGTGTCGAGTTCACCCATGTAGACGGTGCACTCCAGCCCGAGCCGGGCGGCCGCCGTCGCCGTCGCCACGCCGTGTTGTCCAGCGCCGGTCTCGGCGATGACGCGGGTCTTTCCCATCCGCCGGGTCAGTAGTGACTGTCCCACGACGTTGTTGATCTTGTGCGAACCCGTGTGGGCGAGGTCTTCGCGTTTGGCGTAGATACGCAGACCGAGGCGCTCGGAGAGTCGCGCGAGGTAGGTGATGGGCGTGGGGCGTCCCCCAAACTCGCGCAGGACGTGGTGGAACTCGTCACGAAAAGCGACGTCGGACCACGCATCGCGAAACGCCTGATCGAGTTGCTCGCACGCCGGAATGAGGGCTTCGGGGACGAATCGACCACCGAACTCACCGAAACGGCCGTCCTCTCCCGGATCGTTCATTACTCGCACGGTCTGGGTCATCTCGATCCTTCCCGCCCGCTGACGCGGGCGTTTCTCACGAACTGGCGGACGAGTTCGGGACTCTTCACGCCCGGGGCGACTTCGACTCCCGAGGCGACGTCGACCCCGGCCGGTTGAATGTGCTCCACCATCGCGGCGACGTTATCGGCTCTCAGTCCCCCGGCAATCAGAAAAGGCGTACCGGACTCGGGTCGCTCAAACGCGGTCCAGTCGGCGGAGCGACCCGACCCCGGGTGGGGGCCGTCGAGAAGCAGCACACTCGCCCCAAGGAGATCCTCCTCGCGCCACCTCTCGGCAGGTACCGCTCGCCACATCTGAACTCCCCGGCGAGTGAGTTCATCGCGCAACTCGGTGGAGGCGGGATCGTGGAGTTGAACCGTTGTCAACTCCTCGCGTTCGACGATGTCCAGAATGAACTCATCGTCGCGATGGCGAAAAACTCCCACGACCGGGTCGCCGCGCCGGTTGAGCGTTCGAGCGAGTCCTCCGGGAGCGGCGCGGGGTGAGTCGGCGAAAATCACCCCGAGATAGTCGGCCCCGGCCTCGAGACACAGGTCAGCGTCCACGAGTCGCGTGAGTCCGCAGATCTTGACCAGCAGAGTCTGCTCGCTCACCGCCGGGGAACTCCGGCGAACTCGCGAACTTTCGCGGCGGGATCGGCGTCGATGACGAAGGCCTCACCCACGAGAACGGCGTCGAATCCCGCCTCGACCGCTCGAGTGAGTTCGTCGACGCTGCGCAGTCCACTCTCGGCGACGCGCACCACCTCGGGTGGGAGGACACTCGAGACCCGTTCGGCTCTCGCCGCGTCGACCGCGAAGCTGTGGAGGTCCCGTTGATTGACTCCGACGACGAGGGCCCCCGCAGAGAGAGCCCGACGGGCCTCGGTCTCGTCATGAACCTCGACGAGAACGTCCAAGTTGACTGTCCGAGCCAGGGCGTGGAGGCGAGACAACTCGTTGTCGTCGAGCAGTGCCACAATCAACAAGATCGCCGACGCCCCCCACTCGAGAGCGTCGAGAACGTCGTTCTCGCACACGGTGAAGTCCTTTCTAAGGCGAGGAATCTGAACCGCGTCGCGCACCGCGGCTAAGTCCTCCAGGTCTCCCCCAAAGTGGGGCTGGTCCGTGAGCACCGAGATGGCTGCGGCCCCCGCGGACTCGTAGAGTCGTCCCATAGCGACGGCGTCGAGATCACGCTGGAGCCACCCCTTAGATGGGGAGCGTCGCTTCACCTCAGCGATGACGGCGAGGTGATCGCCCGCACTGAGCGCTTGGGCGAACGAGGGGCCGACGTACCACGCCTGGTCGAGGCGTTCTGTCCAGCGCCGTTCGTCCGACGCGGCTCGGCGCCGGTGGTACTCGCCAATGGCGTCCAAGTAGGTCGTCACCCTTAGAAGCGTAACGGTCGGGAGCGGACGCTCGGAGTGACTACATTGGGGCAACCCCGAATCCGAAAGGCTCGCCGGTGATCACCTCCTTCGCCCACGACGTTCTCCAACCCCTGGTTCGCGGTGAATCGATGGATCGACGTGGGGCGGCCGAGGCTCTCGGTCACATCCTCGAGGGACGCGTCGAGGGACCCCTCGTGGCGAGTTTTCTCACCGCGTTCACGATGAAGGGTGAGACCATCGACGAGATGACCGGTTTCGTCGACGCCATGATGGCCGCGGCGACTCACCTGCGAGCCCCGCGTGACGCCGTGGACGTGGTGGGGACGGGTGGTGACCAGTTGCACTCGGTCAACGTCTCAACGATGGCGGCGTTAGCGGTCGCGGGGTGTGGAGTACCGGTCGCCAAGCACGGTAATCGAGCCGCGTCCTCGTCTGTGGGGTCGGCCGACGTTCTCGAGGGACTCGGCGTTCGACTCGACGTGGAGCCATCGGTCATTGAACGGTGTCTCGACGAGGCGGGTATGGCGTTTATCTTCGCCCCGAAGTACCACCACGCCCTCGGGTATCTGACGCCGATTCGACGAGCCTTGAGTTTTCGAACCGTCTTCAACGTCCTCGGTCCCCTTGCCAATCCGGCGGGAGTGCGCCAGGGGGTCATTGGGGTGTCGAGCGAGCAACTTCTCGAACCCATGGCCGAA
>JAKBAZ010000012.1 GCA_021826255.1 Actinomycetes bacterium | reverse complement strand
GAAGCGGCACTCACCGAAGGGACTGGGGACGCAACTGAGTGTTGTTGAGCCGACGTGGACGCTCACCGGAGCGGCCGGATAGATTCCCTCCGAGTTGGCGAGAATTCCGGTCACGTAGACGACGAAGGGTGACCCACTCTTTAGTCGGGGAGTGGGACTCCACGTAGCTAGGGTCCAGTGGGCGACGGGAACCACCCACTCGGGGTCACTGGGCGCCGAGTTGCCGAAGCGGTTGTGGGCGACGGTGGTGAGCGTGTAGGGGTGATTGTTAGCCAGCCCCTGGATCAGACAGTGTGGTTCGTACGAGGGGGCGGCGATGCACGAGTGACTCCCCCCGGGGCCGCGCAGAGTGACGACGTAGCGGTCCACCCCGGCGCCTCCCCCGTCGGAGGAGGGGTGTTGGTAAGTCCACACCTGGCCGCTCTCGGTGTTACCCGAGACGTCTCGGGGCGGAGAGGGCAGACTCGGGCCGCAGTATCCCGGAATGGTCCAGGTCGCGAGGGCCCCACGAGCACCGAGGAGAGTGACCACCCGGCCGAGACCCGCGACGTCGGTCCACGATGAGACCTCGCTCGAGCGTAGGGGCGTGGCCGACCAGGAGTCTCCGACACCACTGCGCACGACGGTCGGCCCGGAACTGGTCGTTTCTACCCCCACGACACTGGAGCACACGGACGTAGCGCGCGGGGGAGTCTCCCCGCGAGGAACGGGGTGGGTGACCCAGTCGTAGCCGAGCATGGAGGTCGCCGAGAGTCCCGCCGGACTCAACGCGACGAAGACGCCGTTCGCGAAGGACACGCTGGACCAGGGCACCGCGACTCCGGTGATCGGGTAGAAACTCCAGTTCACTCCATTGACGGAGATCAAGTCGTCCCCGTCGTGGGCGTCCACCGCAACGAAGCGTCCCGCTCCGTAGGCCAGGCTCGTCGTGTGGAACTGCGAGCGGATCCACGTCATCGTCCAGTGGAGTCCGTCCGTCGAGGTCATGAACTGTCCGGCTCGACTCACCGCCACGAATCGCCCCTCGCCGTATTGAAGACCCGTCCAGGGACCAATCGGGGCCGCGAGGGCGCTCCAGGAATGTCCATCGAGGGAGGTCATCTCCGAGAGGGATTGACCGTTGGCGCTCAAGGCGACAAAGCGCCCGGCCCCGTAGGCGAGGACGTTCCAGTCACCCGAGGGCGTGGTGAGGACTCGCCACCGACGACCGTCACGCGACGTGGCGAGTCGCCCCGACGTCGAGAGGGCGAACATCTCACCCCCGGCTGTGTCGAGGCGAGTCCAGTGGCCCGCTCCGAGCGGGTGGGTGACGGGAAGGGATAGCGGGGGTGTCGAGAGCGCTCCCGCCAGGGGCGTGGCGAGACCGAGGGCGAGGAGGAGGGGCGCGACCACACGCCCGAGTCGTCGTACGCGCAGCGGGCTAGGTAACGAGTGACGCGGGATTCGACTCACGTCTAGAGCGCCTGTTCCACCTCGGCGCGCAGCGCGGCGAAGCGGGGCTTGATGATCTGGTTGATCATGGCGAGTCGTTGGTCGAAGGGGAAAAAGGTGCTCTTCGCGGCGTTCAACGTGAACCACTCCATGTCTTCGAGAGTCCAGCCGAAGTGGCGGGCCCCGGCGACGAACTCGTCGGAGAGGGCGATGCCACTCATCAGACGGTTGTCAGTATTGACGGTGACTCTAAAGCGCAACCGTCGCAACACCTCGATGGGGTGTTCGCCAAACGAGGGCGACGCACCGGTGTGAACGTTGGACGTCGGGCACACCTCGAGGGGGATGCGACGATCTCGGACGTAGTTGGAGAGTCGGCCCAGCCGGGGACGCTCGCTCGTGAGGTCGACGTCGTCGATGATGCGAACGCCGTGGCCGAGGCGTTCTGCGCCACAAAATTGGAGGGCCTCCCAGATGGAAGGTAGGCCGAAGGCCTCACCGGCGTGAATGGTGAGGTGAAAGTTCTCGCGCCGTATGAGCTGGAAGGCGTTCAAGTGATCGGTCGGGGGGAAACCATCCTCGGGTCCGGCAATGTCGAATCCACACACGCCCTCGTCGCGAAACTCGACGGCGAGGCGGGCCATCTCCTCGCTGTGGTGGGCTTGGCGCATCGCCGAGATGAGGGTACGCACGACGATGGTGTGGCCCTCGAGGGCGGCGGTCTTTTGACCCTGCGCGAATCCGTCGAGAACCGCTTCGACGACCTGGTGCGCGCGGAGTCCCCGTTCAAGGTGCTGTTCGGGGGCAAAGCGGACTTCGGCGTAGACCACGCCGTCTCGGGCGAGATCGATGGCGCACTCCGCGGCGACTCGTTGAAGGTGCTCACGCGTCTGCATGACGGCCGTCGTGTGGGTGAAGCCCTCCAGATACTTCACGAGGTCGGCGCCGGGAGTATTGACCACGAACCACTCCTCGAGATGGGAGGGGTCGAGGCTAGGTAGGCGGTCGTAACCGATTTCGGCCGCGATGTCGGCGATAGTGCCCGGACGTACGCCGCCATCCAGGTGGTCGTGCAAGAGAACTTTCGGGGCCCGTCGGGCGAGGTCGGCGGTGAGCGTGGTGGCCATCTACTGAGGCTAGTCAGACCAGAAGAGTCACTCCGTCGCCCCGACGACGTCGAGGATGAGCGGGCGCTCGACGACCACGTCGTCGGTGAGGTTCACGGCGTGTCGGAGGGTCTCGACGCCGAGCGCGAGGTGCTCGGCGTCGTCGGCGTAGACCTCGAAGAGAGGCTGGCCCACTTCGACCGCCTGACCCCGACGGACGAGAACCTCGACTCCCGCTCCGGCACTGACGGGATCTTCCTTACGCGCTCGGCCGGCCCCGAGGCGCCAGGCGGCGACCCCGACGCTCAGCGCGTCGACAGTCGAGATATAACCCGCGTGGGCCGACGTCACCGTCTGGTGGTGAGATCCTCGAGCCAACTCCGCGTCGGGGTCCCCCCCTTGAGCTCGAATCATGTCGTCGTAGACCCGGCGAGCCGAACCGTCGTCGAGATACTGGGCGGGGTCCACGTCGAGTTCGACGAGTTCCAGCATGTGTCGAGCGAGGATCAAGGTGAGTTCACGAACGTCACTCGGTCCCCCTCCGTCGAGGACGGCGAGGGACTCTTCGACCTCAATCGCGTTGCCGATGGCGCGACCGAGCGGCTCGTCCATGTCGGTGAGTTGAGCGCGAGTGCGCACCCCGTGATCGTCACCGAGGCGCACCATCGTGCGCGCGAGGGTGAGGGCTCGGGCGTGATCTTTCATGAAGGCGCCCCGTCCCACCTTCACGTCGAGCACCAGGGCCTCGGTGCCTTCAGCGATCTTCTTCGACATGATGGACGAGGAGATCAGGGGAATGGATTCGACCGTTGACGTCACGTCGCGCAGGGCGTAGAGCCGACGGTCAATGGGGGCGAGCCCGCTCCCCGCGGCGCAGATGACGGCGCCCACCGACTCCAACTGGTCGCGAATCTCGGAGTTACTGAGATGGGCGCGCCATCCCGGGATGGACTCCAACTTGTCGAGGGTTCCCCCCGTGTGTCCGAGCCCGCGACCCGAGAGTTGAGGCACCGCCGCCCCACAGGCGGCGACGAGGGGGGCGAGAATCAAGGAGATCTTGTCTCCCACTCCCCCAGTCGAGTGCTTATCGACGGTGGGGCGAGACAGACCCGACAGGGCCAGTCGCTCGCCCGAAGCGATCATGGTGTCGGTCCAGGTTCGAAGTTCGAGATCACTCAAACCCCGAAAGAAGACCGCCATCAAAAGGGCGGACATCTGCTCTTCGGCGACGCGTCCTTCCTGGTAGCCCTGGAGGACGTCGCGCACCTCGTCGGGAGCGAGCTCCTCGCCGTCGCGCTTTCGCGCGATGACCTCGGGCGCGGAGATCACGAGCTTCTCCGTCGAGGGACGTCGTCGGGGCCAAAGGCCCCCGGGAGTAAGTCGCCCAGACGAACCGGATCGTGGTCCCCGCGGTCGATCACCAACTCCTCGCCGCCAAACTCGTAGAGGACTTGCCGACACCGCCCGCACGGGGCGATGTACTCACCATCCCCGGCGACGACGACGAGCGCCACCAGGCGCCCGCCACCTCGCCGGGCGAGGTCCGACACGAGTGAACACTCCGCGCACAGGGTGAGGCCGTACGAGGCGTTCTCCACGTTGGAGCCGACGACGACGAGACCGTCAGCCGTGACGCCAGCGGCGCCGACGCGAACGTGGGAGTAGGGGCTGTAGGACCGAGCACTGGCCTCACGGGCTTCGTGACGCAACGCGTCCCAGTCGATCCTCTTCGTTGAGGTCATCGACCCACGTTACACTTCGGCCCTGATGACACTGCTCGATCCGCCCTCGACCCACCTTCACTTTGGCGAGGAGGTGGCCGACGCTCGACGAGAGGGGCGCCCCCTCGTCGCGCTCGAGACGACCATTGTCGTGCACGGGTTGCCGTCCCCGGTGAACCTTGACGTCGCCGCGGCCTGCGAGGCCGCCGTGCGCGAGGCCGGTGCGGTTCCCGCCACGATTGGCGTTCTCGACGGGGAGGTGAGAGTGGGGATGACGGTCGAGGAACTCACTCGACTGGCCGACCCGGCGAGCGAGAGCGTGAAACTCTCCGCCCGTGACCTCGGCGTCGCCCTCGCTCGAGGACTCTCGGGGGCCACGACCGTCGCCGGCACTATCGCCGTCGCCCACCGGGTGGGTATATCGGTCATGGCGACGGGCGGACTCGGCGGAGTACACCGGGGGGCTAGTGAGACGTTCGACGAGTCGGCCGATCTCACCACGCTCTCTCGCACCCCCGTGCTCGTGGTGGCCTCGGGGGTGAAGTCCATTCTCGATATTGGCGCGACCCTCGAACGGCTGGACTCCCTCGGAGTCCCCGTGTGGGGCTATCGCTGTGACACGTTCCCCGCGTTCTATCGAACGGAGTCACCGTTCGCTCTCGACTGGCGCGTGGCGAGTCCCACCGACGCGGCGCGCGCGTTTCTGCTCCACCGGGCCTGGTCGCCCACCGGGGTCCTCCTCGCTCAACCCGTGAGCGCCGAACGTCAGCTTGACGGTGATCTCCACGACGCCGCGCTCGGGGCGGCGCTGGCCGCGGCGGAGAGATCCGGCGTGACCGGAAAGGCGGTCACGCCCGCGGTCCTCGCCACGTTCGCCGAGCTCACGGCGGGTCGAAGCGTGTCGGTCAATCGAGATCTCGTCATCGCTAACGCGTCCCTCGCCGGAGCGGTGGCCGCGTCGTTGTGACCCGCGTCGCGGTGGTCGGAGACGTGATGGTGGACGTCGTCGTCCAACCTCAGGCCCCCATCGCTCCCACGAGCGACACTCCCTCCACCGTCCGATTGGCCCGGGGTGGATCGGCGGGAAACGTGGCGGTCGCGCTCGCCGGTCAGTCCCCTGACCTCGAGGTGACGTTCGTCGGCTGCGTCGGTGACGACGGGGCGTCCGAGATGGTGAGCGCGGCGTTTCTCGCGGCCGGTGTTCGCCCGCGGTTGCTGACTCGACCCGGTCGCACGGGAGTGGTGGTCTCGTTAGTGTCGCCCGACGGCGAGCGCGCGATGTTGACAGATCGTGGGGTGAACTCACAACTCGACTGGACGGCCGTGAACGACGAACTCGTGGGCGTGAGCCACCTTCACGTCTCTGGCTACCTGCTCTTGGATCCCCACACCCGAGCCGGGGTGGCCCCCCTCTTGGCGCTCGCTCGTTCGAAGGACGTCTCGACGTCGCTCGACGTCTGCTCTGTCGAACCGTTGCGTCAGGCGGGAGCGTCCGTGTTCGACGACGCACTGGTTCACGTGAACTTCCTCTTCGCCAACGAGGAAGAAGCCCTCACCCTGAGTGGTCACGATGGTTTGGAGACCGCTCTCGGCGCACTCGCTCGCCGCGTGGAGACGGTGGTGGTGACCCGTGGCGCGAACGGGGCGCTGGCCGTTCAGGGGGAGCGGCTCGTGACAGTCCCGGCGAGCGCGAGTCGAATTGTCGACACGACCGGGGCGGGGGACTCGGCGACCGGGGCGTTTCTCGGCGCGATTCTTGCCGGTGCGGGCCTCGAGATCTCCCTCGAACGAGCAATGGCTGAAGCGGCGCGGGTCGTCACCCACCTCGGCGCCGGGTGACCTAGGAGCGCTGGTAGGGGATGCCGTCGGCGGCGGGAGGTCGAACTCGACCGATGAGTCCGGCGACGACGGCGATGGTGATGAGGTAGGGGAACATGTTCAGTACTTCGGTGGAGACAGGAATGGAGTAACTCTGGAGGTTGTTGGCCAGGTAACTCGAGATTCCAAAGAGCACCGAGGCCACGACCGCCCCCGAGGGGGTCCAGCGTCCGAAAATCAGCGCGGCGAGTGCGATATAACCGAAACCCGAGGTGTAGCCCGGTTGGAACTGGCCCTGGGTGGCCATGAAGGCCACGCCCCCGATACCGGCGATCGCTCCACCGAGCACGACGTTGCGGTAGCGAGTCGCCACCACGTTGATCCCTACCGACTCGGCGGCCTTGGGGTGTTCACCCACAGCTCGCACTCGTAGACCCCATCGAGTCCGGAAGAGTCCGAAGCTCACCAGAGCGATGAGAGCGACGGCGAGGTAGAAGAAACCGGTTTGGTTGAATAACACCGGGCCGAGGACGGGAATCTTGTAGAGCAGGGGAATCGCCACGTTGGGTGCGAGATTCCCGAGGTTGTACTGGGGGTAGGGCGTTAAGACCTGCAGGTTCAAATAACTCGAGAGTGAGGACATCAGAGTCACGATGACGACACCGACGATGATCTGGTCGCTCATGTAGCGAAGGGCCAAGAAGGCGAGCACCCAGCCCAGCAGGGCTCCGGCGAGCGCTCCGGCGAGGGTGGCGAACCAGAAATTGCCCGTCGTGGACTCGATCATGGAGCCGAGAAAAGCACCGACGATGAACTGACCCTCAATGGCGATGTTCACCACCCCGGCCCGTTCGCACATGACGCCCGAGAGAGATCCGTAGATGAGCACCATGGCCAGCGACGAGGAGCCCACGAGCACGGCCGTCAGGTCGACGAAGTTGACCGACGCCGGTCCGCTCGTTCGGCTGGACCACAAGAGGAGGGCGAGGAGAAACAAGACGGAGGTAACGCCGAAGCGGCTGAGGGCTCGACGAGGGTGGCGAAGCACAACCTCCACCCCGAGGGCGATCGCGAGGAGCCCGAGGACAACGTCGCTCCAGCGAGTGACGACGGTGAGGGCCCCGAGGTGCCACGGCGCGTGGACGGCGGAGTTGATGGGGTCGAAGGTGAGTTGGGAGTGGGCCCAGCCCGGAACCATGAGGCCAAAGGCGATGGTAATGAAGAGCCCGATAGCTACCATGATCAGGCCGATGGTCGTCGTGCGACGATCTCGAGCGGGTCGCGCGGTACTCACGAGGGTGGAGACGCTCATGAACCCCACCCCTGGGTCGCCAGTTGAATTCGCTGCGTGGACACGTGACGAAGTCGGAAGATCTCGGTAATCATGACCGGGGTCGCCACGAGGAGTACCACGAAACTCTGAATAATCGTTGCGAGGTCGAGAGGGATACCGGTCGCGGCTTGCATGGCGCGTCCCCCGACCCCCAGGGCGGCGAAGAGTATCGATCCCCACATGATGCCGACGGGCTTGTTGCGACCGAGCAGGGCGACAGTGATAGCGGTGAATCCGATGCCCGCGTTACCAATGAGGAACCCACCATCGACGTAGTGAGTGGTGCTCTGCATTTGCACCGTTCCGGCGAGACCAGCGAGGCCACCCGACACGCAAAAGACCGCGATGATGATGAAGCGGGCGTTGATACCCGACGCCCGCGCCGCTTGGGGGTTTTGTCCAGTAACGCGGAATTCGAATCCGAGACTCGATCGCTCGAGGAACCACCAGGCGAAGATCACGACGGCCGCGGCGACGAAGATTCCGTAGCTCACTCGCAGGCCCGACGCGACTCCGAAGAGCGGAGGAAGTTGAGCGCTCCCGTCGATCGTTCGTGAAATGTCGTTGCTTTGACCCGGTTGCTGCAACGGGGTCGAGAGGACGGCGAAAATCAAGAAGGCCGCGACGACGTAGTTGAACATCAAGGTGACGATGACCTCGTGAGCCCCGGTGTAGGCCTTCAGCAGTCCGGGGACCAAACCCACAACGACCCCTCCGAGCACTCCGGCGAGCAAGGTGAGGGGTAGGTGAAGCCCCATGGGGACATGGATCATGGATCCAACGGCCGCCCCGCCGATTCCACCCATGATGGCCTGTCCGTTGGCCCCGATGTTGAAGATTCCGGTCTGGAACGCGATACCCACCCCGATGGAAGCGATGAGTAGCGGGGTGGCGTAGGTCAAGGTCTCCGAGAGGGGGGTGAGAGTAGTGCTCCACCCGTGTCCGGTCGAGAGCGAGTGCCACAAGAGGTTCGGACTGATCACCGAACCGGTGAACATCGCTCGGTAGGCCGCCCCCACGTTGTCGGCAGTGATCTTGAGCGCGCTAAAGATGGCGCCACCACTGGAGAAGATGTGGCGCCAGGACCTTAAGACGACGGGCGAGGTGAAGATGATGACGAACGCCCCCACGACGAAACCGAGCAGGATCGCCAGCCCGGCGAGAACCGTTGGGGACTGGGCGAAGAGTCGACGCCACCACGCGCGGCGCACGGACGTTTCGGGGGTTAATGAACTCACGACCCTCCCGCCATTAACAGACCAATCTCTTCGCGGCTCGTGGAGGAGTCCACGAGCCCGGTGATTCGCCCGGCGTACATCACCGCGATACGGTCACCTAGGGCGAGAACTTCGTCCAATTCGGAGGAGATGATTAAGACTCCCCGGCCCGCGTTGCGCTCCGCCACAATCTGGCGGTGGACGTACTCAATGGATCCGACGTCGAGGCCCCGAGTCGGTTGGGAGGCCATGAAGGCGACGAGCGGCCGAGATAGTTCCCGAGCCACGATGACCTTCTGCTGATTGCCTCCGGAGAGCGATCCGGCCGTCGCGTCAATACCAGTGGTTCGGATGTCGAATCGCTGAACGAGATCACGCGCATTGTCGTTCACGGCGGCGAGTTGTCGGGTGCCCCGCCGGGCGAACGGGGCGCGCCGGGGGGTATTGAGGACGAGATTGTCGGCCACGGACATGGACAGGACGAGACCGTCGCGATGACGGTCCTCGGGCACGTGGCCGAGTCCCGCGTCCAGGATCTCTCGAGGGGAGTTATTGGTGATGTCGCGGCCCCCGAGGAGAATCTGACCACTCTCGACGGGTCGCATTCCGGCGATGGCTTCGGCGAGTTCGGTCTGGCCGTTGCCCTGTACTCCGGCCAGAGCCACAATCTCGCCGGCTCGAACTGTCAAACTCACACCGTTGACCGCGACGAGACCCCGGTCGTCTCTCACCACCACGTCTCGAAGTTCGAGGGATCCCTCACCGAGTTCGACTGGTTCCTTGGCGACGGTCAAGGACACGCTTCGACCCACCATCAGCGCCGCGAGATCAGACTCGGACGTTTCCGGGGAGACCGAGTCGATGACGCGACCCTGACGAATGACGGTGATGACGTCGGCGACCGCTCGGACCTCTTTCAGCTTGTGGGTAATAAACAAGATGGAGGTCCCGGCAGCCGCGAGAGCGCGCATAATGTCGATGAGTGCCTCAATCTCCTGGGGAGTGAGGACGGCGGTCGGTTCGTCGAGAATCAAGAGTCGTGCGTCGTGACTCAGAGCCTTCAGGATTTCAACTCGTTGTTGGACTCCAACGGGTAGCGACTCGACGATGGCGTCGGGATCGACGTCCAGTCCGTACTTCGCCGAAAGGTCACGGATTTCGCGTCGAGCCGTCTCGTGATCAAGCCGGTTGAGAGATTTGGTGGGCTCGAAACCGAGGACGACGTTCTCCGCGACGCTAAAGACGGGTACCAGCATGAAGTGTTGGTGAACCATCCCGATTCCGTGACGGACCGCTTCGCCGGAGTTAGCGAAACTGACGCGTTCGCCGTCGAGAAGGATCTCACCGTCATCGGGGTGTAGAAGACCAAAGAGGACGTTCATGAGGGTGGACTTTCCCGCCCCGTTTTCCCCGAGTAGGCAGTGAATTTGTCCAGGCTCGACAGTGAGGCTGATCGAGTCGTTGGCGGTGAAGGAGCCGAATCGCTTCGTGATGTTCCGGAGTTCGACCCGCACGAAGGTCCATCGTAGTCAGACGACGAACCCCGGCCGCGAGGAGCGGCCGGGGTTCGTACCGTGGGACGGCGAGCGTCCCCTTTACGTGAGTGGGCTCAGGCCGGAGTGGCCGGGTAGTTGTTCGGGTTCACCGAAATCTTGCCCGACTCGATTCCCGTCGTGAGGCTCGCCAGCGTCTTCTTCAGCGCCGGGGTGAGCTTCGCCGAGTTGATCTCGAGCGCCGTTCCACCGTTCTTCAAGGTTCCGTAGTACGTCCCGCCCTTAAAGGTGCCGGCCGCACCGGCCAGAATCGCCGCCTTCACCGAGGCCGTGACGCCCTTGGCGACGGTGGCGTTGTAGTACTTGCAGTCGGTCGGGTCAGAGACGCAACCGTTCGAGTCCACCCACGTCACGTAGTGGCCCGCACCCGCCTGCTTCGCCGCCGCGACGGAACCGAGGCCCACCGAACCGGCGACCGGGAAGACAATGTCGGCACCCTGGGAGAAGAATCCCGTGGTCAGCGTCTTACCGGCGGTCTGGTCGGTGAAGTTTCCGACGAACGATCCGGTTCCCGGGCAGTTCGACAGGGTGCACGCACCCTTACCAGGCTTGAATCCGAGGACCTTCACCTTGGCCTTGTTGACCTTGTCGTAGTAGCGCACACCCGCGACGAACCCGCTCATGTACATAGCGACCGAGGGGAAGTTCATTCCGCCGTAGGTTGCCACAACGCCCTTCTTCGAGGTAGCGGCGTCGAGGTAGCCCCCGAGGAACGCGGCCTGGTTGGTGTCGTACTGCAGCGCCAGAACGTTCTTCGACTTCGTGACCGGCGCGTCGTCCACGATGGCGAACTTCTGGTTGGGGTTGGCGTTCGCGGCGGCGGCCGTCGCGGCGTCCATCAAGAATCCGACGGTGACGATGAGGTTGCACCCCTCGTTTTCGAAGGTCTGGATGTTCGGCGCGTAGTCCGTCGACGAGGTGGACGACAGGTAGTTGATGGTGATGTTGGAGTTCATGGCGTGCGCCTGCTGAGCTCCGGTCCACGCGGAGTGGTTGAACGACTTGTCGTTAATTCCACCAGTGTCCGTGACCACGCAGGCGTGGAACTTGCTGGCGGCCAAGGCCGTCTGCGCGATGGACGTCGCACCTACGGTGATGGTACCGAGAACCAGCGAGGTGGTCCCGAGCGCCACACCCAGGCGTCGAATTCTCTTCATGTGAATCTCCCTTGATTGTCACGTCACCACGCGACCCGACGGGTCGGGGATGACTCTGATGGAGGATACTCCTCGCGCAGCGACTGTGCTGGAGCAACCCGGGCTTTCACACCGGGTTCACACGGCTTCGCCGGCGACGGCCACGTCGGGAGCGGGGGTCGGTCTCCCAGTTCGCCGCGGTAGGGCCCACGCCACGGCGAAGGCGACGACCGTGACTCCCGCAGAAAGAGCGAATGCCCGTGTGTAACCAGCCACGGGAGCGCTCGTGAGAACTCCCGGGGAGTGGGGCGCGGCGCTGATCAGGGCCCGAGTTCGATCGGCGGCCAGAGTGCCCAAAATGGCGAGTGAGAGCGATCCGCCCACCTGGCGAGACGTGTTGAGCACGCCCGAGGCGAGCCCGGCGTCGGCTCGATCCACTCCGGACGTGGCGGCGGTAGCGAGAGGGCTAAAGAGTAGGCCCATCGCGAAGGCGCACATGACGGACGGTCCGAGTACCGAGGCCGCGTAGGAACTGTGGGTCGACAAGTGGGCGAGAGCGAAGAAGCCCCCACTCGCCAAGGCGGCCCCAACGAGGAGGAGGGGTCGAACGCCGAGTCGAACGAGCAGACGCGACGAAATCTGGGCGCCGATGATGATGCTGACTGCCATGGGCAAGAACGCGACTCCGGCCGTGACGGGGCCGTACCCGAGCGTGCCCTGGAAGAAGTAGGTGAGGAAGTACCACATGGCGAAAAACGCCCCACCGACGAGAATCATGACGAGATTGGCCACGCTGAGCGAGCGAGAGCGAAAGAGGCGAAAGGGAACGAGGGGGTGGGACGCGACGCGCAGTTCCCAGACGAGAAAGGCGACCAGACCCGCGAGACCACCCGAGATCGCGAGGACGACCGATCGCGCCCCCCAGCCCGAGGACGCGGAAGAGACCACCCCGTAAATGAGAGCGGTCAGAGACCCCGTGACGAGAACGGCGCCCGTGATGTCGAGTTTGACCGTGGCGGCCGGGCTACGGAGTTCTTGGAGATAGATCACCGCTACTACGAGGGCGAGCGCGCCAAAAGGGACGTTGATGAAGAAGACCCACCGCCACGACACCCAGCCGGTCAAGATTCCCCCGAGGAGACCACCGACCGCACCCCCCGCGCCCGCGACGGCACTCCACGCCCCGATGGCCTTCGCCAATCGGGGGCCCCTAAACGTCGTGACGATGAGGGTGAGGGTGGCCGGAGAGAGGATGGCACCTCCGAGTCCCTGGACGGCTCGGGCGGCAATCATTTGAGCCCCGGTGTGGGCGAAACCAGCGCCGATCGAGGCCAGGGTGAAGAGAGCGACTCCGGCGAGATACACCCGCCGGCGGCCGATGAGGTCGGCCGCACGTCCCCCGAGAAGCAAGAAACCAGCGAAGGTGAGCACGTAGGCGTTCACGACCCACTGTGCGCCCGAGGTCGTGAAGTGCAGGTCTCGGCCCATGTCGGGTAGAGCCACGTTCACCACGGACACGTCCAGGACGACCATGAATTGCGCTACGCAGGCGATGGCGAGAACGAGCCCGTCCGGAGCGTGACGAGTCTTTGAGTCGGCAGTAGACACGCGCTGCAGTGTACGGGTCGATGAGGCCCGACTCTCCGCGATGGCAGACTGAAGGCGTGGCTGCCCAGTTCATCTTCACCATGCGCGATCTGCGCCGTTTCTATCCGCCCGACCGCGAAGTACTCAAGGGCATCAACCTCTCCTTCTACCCCGGTGCCCACATTGGGGTTATCGGTTCCAACGGGTCGGGAAAGTCATCTCTGTTGCGCATCATGGCGGGTCTGGACGACGGTTACAGCGGAGAGGCCCGCCTGACCCCGGGATTCAGCGTCGGCTACCTACCCCAAGAGCCCCAGTTGGATCCCACGAAGGACGTCGTCGGCAACGTGTCAGACGGCGTGGCCGAACAACGGGACCTCTTGGCCAGGTTTAACGAAGTGTGCGCCGCCTTCGCCGACCCTGACGCTGATTTTGACGCGCTGTTGAGTGAACAGGCCACCTTGCAGACCCGGATTGACGCTCTGGGAGCGTGGGATCTCGACCGCACGCTCGAGATCGCCATGGATGCTCTGCGCCTACCTCCACCCGATGCCGACGTGACCACCCTGTCGGGTGGGGAGCGTCGACGGGTCGCGCTCTGTCGCCTACTGCTCACGAAGCCTGACCTCTTACTGCTCGACGAGCCCACCAACCACCTCGACGCGGAGTCGGTGGCCTGGTTGGAGCGCACGTTGAAGGAGTACTCGGGCACCGTGGTCGCGATTACTCACGATCGCTACTTCCTCGACAATGTAGCGAAGTGGATTCTCGAACTCGACCGGGGCCGGGGTATTCCCTGGGAGGGTAACTACTCGACGTGGTTGGACCAAAAGCGCGAGCGACTCGCTCGCGAGGAGCGGGTGGACCAGGCCCGTCAAGAAGCCCTCGAGCGTGAACTCGAGTGGATTCGGATGTCCCCCCGGGCTCGCCAGTCCAAGGGGAAGGCTCGCGTTAATGCCTTTAACGAACTCGTCGCCGAGTCCGAAGCTGCCGAACGCCAACCCGACAAGTTCGAGATTCACATTCCGCCTGGTCCGCGTCTCGGGGATCTGGTGGTGGAGGCAAGCGGTCTGAGCAAGGGCTACGGCGAACGCCTCCTCATCGATTCCCTTGACTTCACCCTGCCACCGGGGGGAATCGTCGGTGTCATCGGGGCCAACGGTGCTGGAAAGACAACGCTCTTTCGGATGTTGGTCGGTCACGAGGCGCCCGACGCGGGCACGTTGCGAGTCGGTCCCACCGTTCAGTTCGCCTACGTGGATCAGTCGAGAGACTCGCTGAATCCGGATAATTCCGTCTTTGACGAGATCTCCGGAGGCGTCGAGCACCTCGTCGTCGGTAGTCGAGAGATTCACGCCCGGGCCTACGTCGCGAGTTTCGGATTCCGGGGCTCAGATCAGCAGAAGAAAGTGGGAGAACTCTCCGGGGGCGAGCGAAATCGCGTTCAGCTCGCCACGGTGTTGCGCCAAGGGGGCAACGTCCTACTGCTGGACGAACCGACGAACGATCTCGACGTGGACACTCTTCGCGCGCTCGAGGATGCCCTGCTGGGCTTTCCCGGCTGCGCCGTGGTGATCAGCCACGACCGGTGGTTCCTCGACCGCATCGCCACTCACGTGCTCGCCTTCGAAGGTGATTCGGAGGTTCGATGGTTCGAAGGGAACTTCTCGGACTACGAGGCGGACCGGCACCGGCGCTTGGGTAACGACGCTGACCAGCCTCACCGGCTGCGTTACAAGCCCTTAACTCGGTAGGGTCACGAGGAGTCCACGGCGAAGAAACCTGAGAAGTGACGAGTGTCCCTGACACCCACCTAGTCCGTGGTCGTAGTGTGGGGCGGTGCCGGGTACCGACTACTCCGCTTATCTGAAGATCCCTGAACTGCTCACCCTCCAGGTTCCGCTGACGCCCGGAGCCGACGACGAGTTGCTCTTCATCGTGGTGCACCAGTCCTACGAGCTGTGGTTCAAGGTGTGCATCGACGAGTTGCGAAAGGCCCGGGATCGATTGAGGGAGTCTCGCCCGAGTTCGGCTCTTGGCCCCCTGTCGAGACTGGCCGCCGTCGAGGACCTCTTGCTCGATCACTTGAGAGTGCTGAACTTGATGTCGCCCGAGGAGTTTCTCAAGTTTCGCGACCCGCTTGATCCCGCGTCGGGGTTCCAGAGCTACCAGTTCCGGGCCGTCGAATTTCTTTCGGGCGCCGGGCGAACCACCCTTCTCGAGAGCGGTCTCTTCGAAGACGAGGTTGTCTCGTGGTTGAGGAGTGTTCGTGACGAGGGATCTCTGTGGGACGCTTTCGTGCACGCTCTGCGCCACGAAGTGGGTGCGTCGGGGCTCGCGGCGACGACCCCGGAGCTCCTCCTCGACCTGTATCGCCATCACGAGACCGAAGCTCGTGCATCCCTGCACGCCGTCGCCGAATCTCTGCTCAATCACGACCAACGCGTGGCGGAGTGGCGCCATCAGCACTATCTCATGGCGGCTCGTCAAATCGGAAGCCGCCCCGGAACCGGAGGATCGGCCGGAATGGGCTACCTCGGCTCCACCCTACAGAATCGGATGTACCCCCAGTTATGGGACGTAAGGAGTGCGTTATGACGAGTCGCGACGAGTGTGTCGGTCTCGACCAGAAGGATCCCCTCGCCGAGTTGCGGTCCGAGTTCATTCTCGACGACTCGCTGATCTACCTGGACGGCAACTCCCTCGGCCCTCTCACCACGTCCTCGCGCGAACGCGTTCGAACCGCGACGGAGAGAGAGTGGGGGGAGGGACTCGTGCGCTCGTGGGGCAGTGCCGGCTGGATGGAGCAGCCCACCCGACTCGGTGACCGAGTAGCTCGGCTCATCGGGGCCGGGCCCGGTGCCGTCGTCGTCGCCGACACGCTGACCTTCCTCCTCGCGAAGTTGTTGGGAACGGCCCTCGAACTGCGTCCGGGGCGCACCACGGTGATTACTGATCGGGCGAACTTCCACTCGGATCTCTACATCGCCGAGGGCATGGCTCGATTGACTTCACGAGGAGTTCGGGTGGTAGCGATCGACCGAAATCGACTCGATGAGTACTTGAACGATGACGTCGCCGTGGTGATGTTGACCCACGTGGACTTTCGCACCGGTGAGATGCTCGATCTGTCGGGAATCACCGCTCGCGTCCACCAGGCAGGAGCTCTCATGATCTGGGACTTTGCCCACTCGACCGGGGCGGTTCCGCTCGACGTGACCACGGCCAACGTCGACTTCGCGGCGGGCTGTACGTATAAGTACGTCAACGCCGGGCCCGGTGGCCCGGGTTTCGCCTACGTGGCGCCCCGCTGGCACGCGGAGATTCGCAACGTCTTACCGGGCTGGCTCGGTCACGTGGCTCCCTTCGACTTTGAAGAGACCTTCCGTCCCGCTCCGGGAGTGCGCCAGCTCGTGACCTCGTCACCGTCCGTGCTGGCACTCGCCGCCCTCGAGGGCGCGCTCGACGTGTGGGATCGAGTCGACATGTCCGAGGTGCGCACGAAGAGTCTCGCGTTGACCGATCTCTTCATCGAGCTGGTTGAAGAGACTCTTCCCGGAGAGTTCGAGATCGCCACACCGCGCTCTCACGACCAACGAGGCTCTCAAGTGGCTCTGCGCCACTCCGAGGGTTACGGCATCGTGCGGGCGCTTCTCGAGAGAGGCGTTATCGGTGACTTCCGAGATCCCGACATCTGTCGATTCGGTTTCGCCCCGCTCTACGTTCGCTACGTGGACGTGTACGACGCCGTGGGTCACCTCGTGGAGGTTCTTGAGAAGGGCGAACACCAGGACGATCGCTTCCGGGTCCGCCACGCGGTGACCTAACTCACTGTTCGAAGATCACGGTTCTCTGGCCGACCAGGGCGACCCGATCCTCCGCCCAGAGCCGAAGAGCCCGCGCGAGGACTCGACGTTCGACGTCGCGTCCGGTGGCGACGAGGTCCTCGACCGAGCGAGCGTGGGTCACTCTCACCACGTCTTGTTCGATGATGGGCCCCTCGTCGAGCTCGGGGGTGACGAAGTGGGCGGTCGCCCCGATCAGTTTGACTCCGCGGTCGTGGGCTTGGTGGTAGGGACGCGCACCCTTGAAGCCGGGCAGGAACGAGTGGTGGATATTGATGATGCGACCCGCCCAGTCCTCGCACAGCTCGCGCGAAAGAATCTGCATGTAGCGAGCCAGCACGACCAGGTCGACGTGGAGCTCGTCGAGCAGTCCGCGTAGCGTCCTTTCGGCGTCCCGACGTGACGTCGGATTGACCTCAATGACGTGGAAGGGGATGCCGTGTTGCCGGGCGACGGGTGCCAGCGAGTCGTGATTGGAAACGACCGCTACCACCTCCACGGGGAGATCACCGTGTTGCACGC
>JAKBAZ010000011.1 GCA_021826255.1 Actinomycetes bacterium | reverse complement strand
CGCACTCGACATCACCATACGGTGGTCGAGACCGGCGTCGATAGAGAGGTGTGAGAAACGTTGGGCGCTTCCTACTCCCTCGATCCAGAAATCGTCACCCGTCGACCCCACCTCGCATCCGAGTAGTTGAGCTAGGCGAAGCGAACCCGCGAAGCGGTCCGACTCCTTGAGACGAAGTTCGGCCATGGCTCGAAAGTGGCTACGACCCGTCGCCGCCGCGGCGGCGACGGCGAGAATCGGTACCTCGTCAACGGAGGGAATCTCCGAGGAGTGGATGTCGGTGGCCACGAGTTCACCGGAGCGCACCAGAACCTCGAGACCACCGTTCGCGGGAGTGAGTTCGAGTCGGGCCCCCATGCGCGAGAGAACGGTGAGAAACCCCACCCGCTCGGGAGCGTCGTCGATGGCCTCGACGACAATTTCGGCGTCGTTGTGCAGGGCTCCAAGAACTACGAAGAATGCGGCCTGCGAGGGGTCCGCCGGTACCCGCCAGGTGTGGGGCTGCGGGCGAGAGGGCCGCACCCGTACGACTCGGCCCGTACCGGACTCGTCGACGACCACGTCGACTCCGGCCTCGAGCAACATCTTCTCGGTCGTGGGACGGGTACGGGTCGCCTCGGTGATCACGGTGGTTCCGTCACCTCCCAAACCGGCGAAGATGAGAGCGGACTTCACTTGGGCCGAGGGAACGGGCACCTCGTAGTGAATCGCCCTGAGGGGTCGTCGCCCCTCGATGGTGAGTGGGGCGAAGACCCGCTCGCCCGTTCCGCTCACTGAGGCGCCCATCCGTTCGAGGGGCTCTGCGACTCGGTCCATTGGACGAGAGGACAACGACGGGTCTCCGGCGAGGTGGTGAGTACCGGGAACTGCGGCGAGCAGACCGCTCACGAGCCTCATGGTGGTCCCGGAGTTGCCGCACCACAACGGCGCGTCGCTCGGCGACAGTCCCCCTGGGGGACCGGTGACGTACAGGCGTTCCCCACTCCACGTCACGGTGGCGCCCAGGTGCTCCACGATATCGGCGGTGCAGGCGACGTCGTCGCCCCGCGAGAGCCCCTCGAGGGCGGACTCCCCGTCGGCCAAGGCCGAAATAAGAATCGCTCGGTGGCTCGCGCTCTTGTCCCCCGGAACTCTGACTCGACCCCGAAGCCGAGACGTGGGCGAGACCGTCCTCATCAGCGGTCCCTTCCTACCACGAAACCACGAAGTTGGAGGGCCTCCACGAAGCCGTCAGTGACCCGGGCGTCGACCGCGAGCAACAAGGTGCCACTCGAGCCCTCGACGTGGTGGGCGATCTCGATGTCGAAGATGTTGACGACCAAGTCCGAGGCGAGGGTGGTGATGGTCGCGAGCGCTCCGGGTCGGTCGGCGATGTCGACGCGTAAGTAGGCCAGATGATCGGCGTTGATGGCCCGACCGGGCAGGTGGCGACGAGCCTCCGACGCGCTGCGCAAGGAGTCCTCGAGGGTCGTGCGATCTTGATCGGCGACGACGTGGCGCAGGGTGGTGAGCCTCTCAATCAGGTCGTCGAGGGTGCGGGTGACCGCGCGACGATTCTCTAGCAGCACGTCGGGCCACATGAGGGGGTCACCGGCCGCGATGCGCGTCATGTCGCGGAATCCCCCGGCCGCCAACTGGAGGAGTACGGCGTCTTCGCGCGCGGTCTGGGTCGCCTCGTTCATCAGGGCGCCCGCGACGAGGTGAGGGACATGGCTGGCGAGTGCGACCAGGCGATCGTGATCGGCCGCGTCGAGGCCCACCACGTGGGCGCCGAGCTCACGAATCACCTGATGTACTCGGGTGTAGGCCACGGGGTCCGTCGAACTCGTGGGCGTGAGTACCCAGGTGGCGCCCTCAAACATGTCGGCACGGCTGCCGGCGAGTCCCCGACGCTCCGAGCCGGCCATGGGGTGCCCCGGGACCATTCGATGGTGGTCGAGTTCGTGGGCGATGGTCTCTTTCACACCCGCAACGTCCGTCACGATGGCCGAGGGGCTCAGGGAGTCGAGCAGACGCCGGGCGACGTCGACGACGGCCCCGGCCGGAGTGGCGACCACGCCGAGTTCGGTGTCGGGGTGGGCCGTGTTGTCGGTGATCACTCCCTGAACGAGGGCGTCGCGTTGCACGGTAGGGTCGAGATCCTCACCGGTCACCGTCCAGCCGGCGCGCGAGAGCGCTCGGGCCACGGACGCTCCAATGAGCCCGAGTCCGACGACGTGGGCTCGTCTAGACGAGATCACTGCGTAGAGCGACGGCGTCGCGGAGGTAGACGTGGCGCACCTCGGCGCGACTGAGCGGGCTGTAGGTGTGCATCATGATTCGGATGCACCGCGGAAGGGCTCCGGGGACGTCAATCTCACTGGCGCACATCAGGGGAACGTCGATCAGGCCGAGGCTGCGCGCCGCCGTCGCCGGAAAGGCCGCCGTCAGATCCGGCGAGGTGGTGAAGAGAATCGAAATCAAATCAGCCGAGTCAACGTCGTTGCGAGAGAGCATTTCGGCCAGCAATTCGCGGGTCGCGTCGTAGACCTCGTCGACGTCGTGGTGCTCCACCGTGGTCGCACCCCTAATGGCCCGGATATTCACGGCACCCATGATGGCATGGACGACGCGACCTCGTCGGAGAGCCCCACTACCTCCATGAGACGACGAACCTCGGCGAGTGAGAGTTGTCGCGACGCCCCGGGGGGCAAGGTGGCGTCGTGAATCGGTCCAATTCGGGTGCGCACGAGGCGGGTCACCTCGTGGCCCACGGCGTGGCACATTCGGCGAACCTGGCGGTTGCGGCCCTCGTGAATCACGATACGCAGTAGTCCCTCAGACACTCGCGACACTTGGGCGGGACTGGTGCGACCGTCTTCGAGTTCCACTCCCTCACGCAAGCGACGGAGCGCTCCCGGGGAGGGATCACCCTCCACGCGCACGAGATACTCCTTTGCCACACCGGACGACGGGTGGGTAAGCAGGTGGGCGAGACGGCCGTCGTTGGTGAGAATGAGGAGTCCCTCGGTGTTCATATCGAGACGCCCAACGGGAAAGATGCGTTCCGACGTGTCGATGAGCGAAAGGACTGTCGGGCGTCCTTGGGGGTCGTGAGCCGTGGTGACAATCCCCGCGGGTTTATTGAGAAGGAAGTACACCTTGTTCGGCGCTACGGGGGCCATCGCTCCGTCGACACAGATCACCTGGCGCTGGGGATCGACTCGATTTCCGAGGGTCGCCACCCGGCCGTCCACCGTGACCCGACCTTCCTCGATCAGAATCTCGCAGGCGCGACGGGAGCCGTAACCGGCACGAGCGAGGACCTTCTGCAGACGTTCTCCCTCGGGGACCTCCACTTAACTCTCCTCGGCGTCGGAGGTCCAGCGCTGGGCAATGTCGCGGGCCGTCTCCACGGGAACGAGAAACTGCTCAATGGGGGGCAGTTCTTCGAGGGACGCGAGACCCAGTCGGTCGAGGAAGATTTCGGTGGTGCCGTACATAATCGATTGGCCCGGACCCGAGGCGCGTCCCTTCTCCTCGACGTACCCGCGCTGTTCGAGCAATCGCATCACTCCGTCCACGTTCACCCCGCGCAACGCCGAAATCTGGCTACGCGAAATGGGCTGGCGGTAGGCGACGATGGCGAGAGTCTCGAGGGCGGCCGAGGAGAGACGGTGGGACACGTCTCGGTTGGCGAAACGGGTCACCCAGTCACCGACGTCGGGGTGGGACTGTAGGGCCCATCCGCTCGCGAGTTCGACGAGCGTGAACCCTCGCCTGTCGGCTTCGTACTCGTCGCGCAGGGCCGCCAACTCGGTGTGCACGTCGCTCGTCGTGACCCCGAGGACGTCCGCGAGCTCCGCGGCCGAGACCGGCTCGAGCGCCACGGTCAACATGGCTTCGAGACGTTGGGCCAAAGATTGTTCATCCCTCATAGACGTCGACCCCTTCGAGACTCACTCGCCCCTCCCCACCCGTCCAGACGACCTCCACGTCGCCGAACGTCTCGCCCTGACCCAACTCCACGTGACCCAGTTTGCACAACTCGAGTAGCGCGAGGAAGTGAACGATGACCTCGATACGGGTTTCCAGACCGCGAGTGAGATCACGAAAGCTCACCGGACCACGCCCCGCCAGACGCTCGGCGAGAACCACGACGGTCTCGGCGACGGTCACCGCGTCCACGGTGACGTGATGGAGACGAACGACGGGAACGGGCTTTTCTTCGATCCCGCGCAGATACGCCATGGCGATCTGGGCGGGAGTCACCCCGGCGAGCAGATCGGGGGGCGAGACCACGAAGCCGTCGTTCAGTCCGGCGAGGCGGGGGAACGATCGCGAGGCGCGCTCGAAGAGGGCCACGAAGGCGTCAGCGGCCCCGGCGTAGGTGCGAAGTTCGAGCAATCGGGCGAGCAGAACATCTCGTTCTTCCCAACCGATGAACTCCTCGTCCGGCTCGGTGTCGTCTCGACCCGGCAGGAGTCGCTGGGACTTCATCTCGAGCAGAATCGCGCCGATGAGGAGGAACTCGGAGATCTCCTCGACCGACACGTCCTCTCGGCGAGTTCGCAGTGTGTCGACAAACTGATCGACGACTGTGGCGAGGGGGATGTCGACGACGTCGATGTCGTGAGAGCTGATGAGTTGGAGAAGGACTTCGACGGGTCCCGAAAACGACGGCGTCGTCACGACGTAGGTCACGGCGAGAACTCTAGCCAAGTCGTGAGGGGGGTGTCTCCTAACATGGTCCCATGCGAATTCTTTCGGGTATCCAACCGTCGGGTACGGGTCATCTCGGAAACTACCTCGGGGCTATTCGTCAGTGGGTCGACGCGCAGGACCCGGACGCCTTTTACGCCGTGGTGGACCTACATTCGCTCACCCTCGACATCGATCCCGATCGTCTGCGCACCCAGACTCTCGACACTCTCGCCACCCTGGTGGCCGCGGGACTAGACCCCGAGACGTGCACCCTGTTCGTCCAGAGTCAGGTGCCCTACCACGCGCAGTTGAGCTGGCTCCTCGAGTGCGTGGCGAGTTACGGTGAACTCACCCGAATGACTCAGTTCAAGGAGAAATCGGGCCGTCAGGAGGGTTATCGCGTCGGACTCCTGACCTACCCCGTCTTGATGGCGGCCGACATCTTGCTGTACCGCGCCGAACAAGTTCCCGTCGGCGACGATCAACGTCAACACTTAGAGCTGGCGCGAAACGTGGCCGAGCGGTTCAATAATCGCTACGGCCCCGTCTTTACCGTGCCCGAAGGGGTTGCTCCCCCCGTGGCGGCCCGGGTGATGGACCTCCAGGTGCCCACGCGCAAGATGTCGAAGTCGTTGAACGCCCCCCTCGGGACGATCTACGTACTCGACGAGCCCGACGACGTGGTTCGCAAGGTCAAGAAGGCGGTGACCGATACCGACGGCGAGGTCCGCTACGACTGGGAGAACAAGCCCGGGGTGAGCAACCTGCTCGACATCTTGGCGGCCTTCACGAAGGAGGACCCGGTGAGTCTCGCGACACGCTACGAACGCTACGGCGACCTCAAGTCCGACGTGGCCGACGCGATTCTCGAGGCGCTCACTCCCCTTCGTGAGCGCTACCTCGAGATTCGATCCGACGAGAGTCAGTTGCGCACCATCGCCTCACGCGGGGCCGAGCGAGCCTCGGAGGTGGCCGAGCCGGTCTACACGGCCGCCGCTCGAGCGATGGGACTCTAGAGCAATCCCCACCACCACACCTCGAGATCGCCGAAGAGGCGACTGAGCAGGTGGGTGGTTTGGGAGTCGACCAGCACAACGACGAGAGTAATGATGAGCAGGCTCTGGCGAATCCGGTAGTAGTCGCCGAGTCGATTCGTCGGAATCAGACGCTCCACGAGAGCCGAACCGTCGAGTGGGGGAAGGGGAATCAGATTGAAGACGCCCACGAACAAGTTGACGACCCCGAGGGCAAAACCGATATTGAACAGCCACGTGTAGTTGAGATTGATAGTGGCAAATCCCCCTCCGTACAAGAGTGCGTGAGACCCTGGCGACAGGGCCAGGCTCAACCGACAGAGCAGCCAGCCGACGAAGGAGAGAACGGCGTTGGTCGCCGGTCCCGCTAAGGACACCCACAAGGCCTGGGAGCGCGGACGGCGTAGTCGTGACACGTTCACGGGGACGGGCTTGGCCCAGCCGATAATCGGTAGTCCGGACAGGGTGAGCAGCAGAGGGAGGAGGATGGTACCTACGGGGTCGATGTGGGGGATGGGATTGAGAGTGAGCCGGCCGGCGTTCTTGGCGGTGGGATCACCGAAAGCGAGCGCCGCCCAGCCGTGAGAGATTTCGTGGAGGATGATGGCCACGAAGAGTGCGACAAAGAAGTAGGCGGTCACGGAAGGTCCTGGGCTCGGGGGTGGGCCGACGCGTAGACCTCACTCAGCGTGGAGAGAGCCACCGCGGTGTAGGTCTGGGTCGTCGTAATGGACGCGTGTCCGAGCAGTTCTTGGACCACGCGAATATCGGCGCCGTGATTAATCATGTGGGTGGCGCACGAGTGGCGAAAGACGTGCGCCGACACTCGATGGCGCTCGATGCCGGCGAGGAGCGCCCGGTGAGCGATGATGAGATCAACACCCTGACGAGACAGGGGGCCGCCGCGCTGATTGACGAAGAGGCGCTGGTGGCGCTGAACACCGGGAAAGGCACCCCGACCGACCGGCGAGAGGTAGTCCTTCAGAGCGACGCGGACGTGGGGACTCAACGGCACGAGGCGTTGCTTCGAGCCCTTACCGGTCACTCGGAGCAACTCCTCGTCAAAGTCCAGGTCGCTCAGACTCACGCCGGTCGCTTCGGAGACTCGCACCCCGGTACCGTACAGGAGTTCGAGCAGTGCGCGATCGCGTCGGGACGAGGGATCGACGGGGCTCACCGACTCGAGGAGACGGACCATCTCCTCCTCCCCGAGAGGTTTGGGCAGACTTCGACGTCTGGTGGGGACTTTCAGGCGTTCCGAGGGGTTACGACGAAGCATCTCTTCGTCGCGAAGAAAGGTAAAGAAACCCCGCAAGGAGGACAACGTTCGACTGACCGACGCCGGGGCCCGGTTCTGCTGGAGATGGAGGGTGAACTCCTCCAAACTTTCGGTGGTGACGTCGGCCAACGGTCGTTGCCACCATTCGCGAAAGTGACGAACATCACGTCGGTACGCCTCGAGGGTCGCTCGAGAGCGTCCGCGCTCAACGGCGAGCCACTGGAGGTACTCCCCCACCCGCTCGTCATCGTCCAACGGGTCGCTCCAAGAAGTACGAGAGACCCTGACGGGCGGTGGCGTCGAGGAACTCCGAGGACGCGAGCAGGTCGGCGACCTCGCCTTTCGACAGCCAGATGACCTCAGCCGACGACTCCTCGGGTCCATCGGGGCGTCGGTCCACCGCGGTGAGGTCTTGAGCGTAGAAGATGTACATTCGCTGGTCGGTCCAACCGGGTGACACGGCGTTGTGCGCGATGAGTCGCCACGTGTGAGCGACGACGCCGATCTCTTCTTCGAGTTCGCGTTGGGCGTTCTCTAGGGGGCTCGAGCCCTCCTCCATTGTTCCGGCGGGAATCTCCCACAGCTCCGTGTCGAAGGTGGCTCGGTACTGTCGGATCAGGGCGACTCGTCCGAGGGAGTCCTCGGCGACCATGGCGACGGCTCCGGGGTGGTGGACGACGTCGCGAGTGAACTCCTCGTTCGTTCCCTTTACCAGCCGTCGCTCGACGGAAAAAACGAAGGACCGAAGCAGAGTCTCTCTCGACTCGACGGAAAAACTCATGGGGTGGCGTCGAGGGTGAGAGGGTCGAGCAGGTGCGGGGCTCGATCCTCCGAACGCTGCCCGGCGGCTCGCAACAAGCCCTGGAAGAGAGGGTGAGGGCGATCGGGTCGAGACTTGAACTCGGGATGTGCCTGGGTCCCCACGTAGTAACTGTGTCCCGGGAGCTCGACGAACTCCACGAGTCGGCCGTCGGGCGAGGTTCCCGAGCAGCGAAGCCCGGCGCGGTCGAACTCCTCGACGTAGCGAGAATGAAACTCGTAGCGGTGACGGTGACGCTCGGAGACGACGGAGGACCCGTAGAGCTCGGCCACCAGGGAGTCGTCGCGCAACAACGCCGTACAGGCCCCCAGGCGCATCGTGCCTCCCTTGTCAGTGACGTCGACCTGCTCTTCCATGAGGGCAATCACCGGGGCGGAGGTGGTGACATCGAACTCCGTCGAGTGGGCGTCCGCCCACCCGATGACGTGGCGGGCGAACTCGATGACCATGACCTGCATGCCCAGACAGATGCCGAGGAGGGGAATGTTGTTCTCTCGCGCGATCCGGGCGGCGGCGACCATACCCTCAATTCCTCGTTCTCCGAAGCCACCGGGAATGATCATTCCATCGAGTTGGCGCAAGCGAGCGGCGTCCACGTCACTGGGCACTCGCTCGGCCTCCAGCCATTCGATCTCCGTTCGCGCTCCGAAGTCGAACCCCGCGTGGCGCACGGCTTCGACGATGGACAAGTAGGCGTCAGGCATCGTGACGTACTTACCCACGATCCCGATGCGAAGCGTCCGCGTGGTGTGGTGCACGCGCTCAACGACGGCTCGCCACGTCGTCAGGTCGATGGGGTGAGCCTCGGAGTCGACACCCAGAGTGTCGAGCACTCGCTGGTCGAGCCCCTCGTCGTGCATATTGAGTGGGATGTCGTAGATGCTCGGGGCGTCGATCGCGGAGATGACCGCTTCGTGCGGGACGTCGCACATGAGCGAGATTTTGCGCTTCAAATTCTCGGAGATGGGCTGGTCGGAGCGACACACGATCACGTCGGGCTGAATTCCGTGACTGCGCAACTGGGACACGGAGTGTTGGGTCGGTTTCGTCTTTTGTTCACCCGAGGGTGCGAGATAGGGCACCAGGGTCAGGTGGACGTAACAAATGTTTCCCCGCCCGGCGTCGCGACGAAATTGACGAATCGCCTCAATGAAGGGGATGATCTCCATGTCCCCGACGGTGCCGCCAATTTCCACGATGGCGACGTCGGCTCCTTGGGATCCGAGTCGTCGAATTCGGTCCTTGATCTCGTCGGTGATGTGGGGAATCACCTGGACGGTCTTGCCGAGGTAATCTCCCCGGCGCTCTTTGGCGATGACCTTGGAGTAGATCGAACCGGTGGTTGTATTGGAGCCTCGCGACAACGATTCGTCGATGAATCGCTCGTAGTGACCGAGGTCGAGGTCTGTCTCTCCCCCGTCGTCGGTCACAAAGACCTCGCCGTGCTCACCGGGATTCATTGTCCCGGGGTCGACGTTGAGGTACGGGTCCAACTTCGACATGGTGACTTTTAAGCCACGAGACTTCAGAAGACGCCCGAGAGAAGAGGCGGTCAGACCCTTACCGAGAGAACTGGAGACCCCTCCGGTGACGAATACAAACTTCGTCATCCTTGGTCACTCTCCACGGACCCCCATACTACCCGACTCGCCCTCGTCCCTGGGTGCGCCGGCGGCCAAAAGTTGACGGGCGAGGGACTGAGCGTGGTGGTCGTCAGGCTCACCACTCAGCATCCTTGCAATCTCACGTACTCGTTCCTCGCCTCGAACCTCCCTCACCCGGGCTACGCCGCTGTCGAGGCGCTCCACCACGAAGTGCTGATGGGCTTTGGCGGCGATGGAAGCCAGGTGGGTGACAGCGAGTACCTGTTGGTGGACGGAGAGTTCGGCGAGGCACTCGCCGATGTGCTGGGCGACCGAGCCTCCGATACCGGCGTCAATTTCGTCGTACACGGCCACGGAGTTCCCGACGACGGTCGCGAGGGAGATGGCGAGAAGAATTCGACTGAGCTCTCCCCCGCTCGCCAACTCGGCGACTGGACCCCAGGGGGCGCTCGGATGGGGACGAAAATCCAGCGAGACCGACGAGCCGTCTTCTCCCCCGACGAGCACTCTCACGGCGGCGCCCGCGAGGGCCACCCGAGGCAGTTGCCGGTTTACTCGAGAACTCAGCTCCTCGGCGGCGAGTGCACGCTCGCGGGCGAGTCGTTCGGACTCCACCCGGAGGTCGATCTCGAGAGATGCAAGCTCGGCGTTCTGCCGGCTCCACTCGCCCTCTCCATCGACGAGAGCTTGGCGACGTTCACGCAGGGCGGCCACCTCACTGAAGGCCGTTTCGAGGTGCCCGCCGTACTTGCGCGCGAGGCGTTGGAGAGTGTCGACACGCGCCTCGAGAGCCGCGAGGCGCGAGGGATCGACTCGCTCAGGGTCGGCCCATTGTCTCATCTCGTAGAGGCCCTCTCGGGCGACATTCACGGCCTCGTGAAGCCGTGAGGCTGCCGTCGAAAGTTCCGGTACGGCGCCCAGTCCCCGAGCGACGTCACCGAGGCGTCCGAGAGCGCCCCCCTCGTCGGCGTCGAGTTCCTCGACGGCCCTCAAGACGTCAGTCAGGTGACTCTGGAGAGAGCTGATCGCCTCGAGTTCACTCATCGCGTCTCGCAACTCGGAGGGGCTCGACGGATTCACCTCGTCGAACTCGGCGATCTGGAAGGACAAAAAGTCGGCCAAGCGCTCGCGTTCGGCGCTGTCGGTTCCGAACTCGCTCACACTCTTTAGGAGAGTTCGGTGTCGAAGTGACAATCGATCCAGCTCCGATGAGTCGATGCCACCGGCCTCGTCGAGGAGACGGAGAATCTCGGATCGATGGCCGAGGCGCAGCGAGTCGTGTTGTCCGAGAATCTCAATGTGGCTCTCTCCGAGCGTGCGCAGTCCCTCGGCACTCGTTGGAGCGGAGTTCACGAGGGCCCGTAATCGACCCGCGTCGGTCGATTCGCGACCTAGCGCCAACTCACCGTCGTCACTCTCGACCACCACGCTGACTCGAGTTCCGGGCCCGACCCCGCGACGAGTGGTGGTGCCCTCTCGTCCGAGGCACAGCTCGAGCGCCCCGACGAGGAGGGTCTTTCCCGCCCCGGTCTCACCGGTGAGGGCGACGAAACCCGGGTCGAACTCGAGGTGGGCTCGCTCGATGACGCCGAGCTGTTCGACGAAGAGTTCTCGCAGCCGCGAGTTAGGCATGACCCTCGCGGAGATTCGAGCGCAGGCGGTGACCGAGACCGAAGGTCGACGAGTAGACCACCTTTACTGGGTCAAACTGTCGGGTAACGGTGAGTATGTCACCCGGGGCGAGGGCCCCGGCGAGGCGACCGTCGATCACGACGTTGGCCGAGCGCTCCTTGACGAGAAGACTAATCGTTCGTTCGCCCGATACAACGATGGAGCGGTCGATGGTGAAGTGCGGAGCGACAGGGGTGAGGATGAGGACGTCGAGGGAGGGGTCGACGACGGGACCACCGGCGGAGAAGTTGTAGGCCGTCGATCCGGTGGCAGTGGCGACCATGACCGAATCGGCGGTGTAGGTCAAGTACTCCTCCTCGTCCACCAAGGTCAATACGCGGACCATTCGTCCGGCATCGAAACGTTCAAGGACGACCTCGTTGAGAGCGAAGTGCGTCGTTGCCTCACCGGACATTCGTATGGACAACGCGAGACGCTCGACCGCGTCGTTGGAGGCGAGAGCCTCGAGGACGGCGCTCGTGATCTCCTCCATCGGCACGTTCAGCAAGAATCCCAGGCGTCCGAGGTGGACGGGAAGCACTCGCGCGCCGAACCTGTGAGCGACTCGAGCGGCCCGAAGAAAGGTGCCATCGCCACCGAGGCTTACCACAAGAGCGTCTTCGGGAAGTTCGACCCCACCCAGTGCGTCCAACTCGCACACCACGGCCTCGATTCCTCGCCGGCCGAGTTCGACGGCGGTCTCGTGGGCTCGCTTGAGCGCGTCCGGTCTATCGGCAGCTGCCGTCAGTAGTGCGTAGTTCACGGTCTCTCCGTCGCCCATCGTACCGAGTGCGTGATCACCAGAGTGACCGGGGTCCTCGCTACACTCGGCTCATGTCGGGAGGCTCCGTCGGAACCACTCCGGGAGCCGAGGTGACGTCGCTGGAGACCTGGACGCACCAGATTGGTCGGGTACCGACCTGGATGAAGGTCCTCCTCGGGTGGGTTGTGTTCCTCGGTCTTCTGTGGTGGCGTGGTGGTCCGACCATTCGAGACGACCACGTCATCCTCTACAGCGCGTGGATGATGGCCCACGGAGGCTTCGACTGCGCCTATCGAGTTCCTGCACCCGCTCGGGACTATCCCCTCAGTGCGCCACTGTTCAGTCTGTTGAACTCTGGACTTCAGTGGCTCACTCGGGTGGGTTTCTCTCGCCCATTTCCCCTCCACGCCCTCTCGGCGGGTGGTTGTCACCACGACTACGCGGTCGTCAACGGTTGGCTCCGTGGAACCACGACAGCGCGGCGGACTCTGTGGCTCGGAACCTTCGTGTGGCCACTTCTCGCTACGTCGTGCATAAGCCTCGTGCGGGCGAGGCGTCAGAAAGTGGCGCTCCTCGAATGGATACTGGTGGGAGCTCTCGCCCTTTGGCCCACCTGGAGTCTGCCCTTTCTCGAGTACTACCACCCCGAGGACGTGTTGGCACTCGCCGCTCTTCTCGCGTCACTCGCGAGTGCCGAACGCGCCCGCCCAGCTCTCGCCGGCGTCTTCGCCGGACTCGCCTTCCTGAGTCAGCAGAATGTCGCCCTCGGAGTCGTGGTGGTCTTTGTGATGTTGACGACACGGCGTGAGTGGTGGCGATTCCTTCGCGCGTCGGCGCTTACCGCGGCGCTCGTCGTCGTTCCACTCGTGACTCTCAGTGGATTCGGTGCGCTTCACGCCGCACTCACGGGCACGGGATTAAACGACAACCCCGTCTATTCGACTTGGATGGGAGAGCTCGGAATCTACGGGAACCACGCACTTCTCATCTCCCGAGCGGGCCCACTGTTGCTCGGAGCCCTCGGACTCTGGTGGTGGTTGGACCGCGTGGGGCGCCCTAGCCCTCACCTCGTGCTCGATCTCCTCGCCTGCACGTTCGCCCTTCGACTCGTCCTTGAGGAGAATCTCTGGAGTTACTACTCGCTCGGACTCGTGACGTGTTGGTTGGTGGTCGACCTTCGCGAAGGCCGACGGCGGGTCGTCCCGTGGATGTGGGCGCTCGTGGTCAGTGGTCTACCGTGGCTTTCCTCGTGGCCCTTAGTGTCAGCGCTACCCGTGGCCCGAGCGCCACTTTGGATGTGGCAAGCAGTTCTGCTACCCCTCGCCGTACTCGTCAGCGCTCGTCCGCTGTGGAATGAGGTTCGCTCCCGCCGAGGCGTCGACGAGACGGTCGTCGTGACTCCGAGATGACACGTCGTCACGTCTCTCGGAGGCTGCGGGAATGGACGGAGTCTCGCGCCTCTCCCCTCTCGAGCGGTCTGATGTTTGTCACCGGCTTTATCGTCTTCATCCTCCTCGTCGAACACGTGTGGGGCATGACGGGCGCCGATGCGGGCACCATTCTGCCGACGGCCACCATGTGGGCTCACGGCGTGGGAGCGTGCGCCCTCGTCACTCCGGTGGAGTCGGCGGTTCACCCCCTATCGGGACCGGTCTATCCGCTCCTTGACGCGTTCATTCAGTGGGTTTTGCGCCTGGGCTCGACAGTCCCCTTCCCCAGTCACCTTTCCGCCGATCACTGTCTACGGGCCTACGACAGGGTCCTCACGTGGGCGAGTCGGGTGCCTCTCGGAAACCAGGAACTCAACGTCGGACTGGTGGCGTGGCCGGTCCTGGCCCTCGGTTCACTCAGCGTCCTTCGAACCACGGCTCGATCGCACACGCGCTGGGAGTGGGTGCTGGTGTGGGCGCTCGCACTCTCGCCCGGAGCATTCTTTGCCTACACCGACTACTACCACCCGGAGGACGTTCTAGCCCTCGGCTTCTTCTTGGCCTGCGCCGGGGCCTTTCGGCGAGAGCACTACGTCACGTCGGGAGTGCTCGCCACCCTCGCTGTCGCCAGTCAACAAAACGTGGTTCTCGCCGTTTTCGTGATTGGTTCACTGATTCCCTACGGTCGCGCCCTGGGCCGGGCCCTCGTAGGGGCGGCGGGTGCCGCGACGTTGATCGTGGTACCTCTCACTCTCTGGAGTGGTCCACGGGTCATCCCTGTCACCCTCTTTGGCACGGGACTGTCCGATAATCCCGAGTGGGGCACCTGGATGGCCCAAGTGCATCTGTCGGGTTCTCTCGCCCTCGTGTTGTCACGAGGTGGCCCCCTCGTTGCCACGGCCGTCCTCGTGGTGTGGGTTCACCGACGCCGTCCACTGGGAGCCCTCGGGCTCCTCGGGGCTCTCGAAGTCGCCTTTAGCGCCCGACTGTTCTTCGAAGAGAACCTCTGGGGTTACTACTCCCTCGGTCTTCTCACCTGTTGGACTCTGGCGAGCGTGGTGAAGGGGCGCATCTCCTCGGGCGCCGTCGTGTGGACCGCGCTCCTCATACTCAACACGGGCATTGACAACGGACAACTCTGGATTCCGCTCAGCATCGCGCGCCATGAGAGGGTCTGGTGGTTTCAAGTGTTGCTGCTTCCCTTGGCGGTCATCGTCAGTGTCAACGATCTACGAGCGGGCACCCGGGAGGGCGGTGCCACAAGGTCGGTGAACAGCCTCGCCACGGAGGACGCCGCGCACCCTCCCGCGAGTCGGCTGTATTCCTGACACCTTCGGGTGCTGGCGTCATCGTGGCCTCAGTGTCCCCGTGGTGGCGCTGTAGAAGCACGTCGGCGAGACATCTGGGTTTCGTGGCCGTTCGGGGGGTTAGTCGAGTTCGTGGGCGATGTTCTTGAGGTAACGGATTAACTGAGTTGGGTAGCGAAGTTCTCTGGCCGCTTCCGGTTCGACCTCAGCGAAGGAACGAGATGACGTGGCGACGTACCCGCGACTCTCGTACCAGTCACGCAATCTCGACTGGTGCGCCGTCGCCGGGTCGGGCATCAGCAAATCCAGGGCCATCGTCCTCACTCCCGCTCTCGCGGCGTCGCGTTCGATGGTGTCGAGAAGCATCCGACCCACGCCCTTCGACGACCACTCGGGCGCTACGGCGAGGAGTCCGAAGAAGCGCGTTCTGTCATCCATGGTGGCCACCCGCACAGCCCCCACGAGCGACTCCCCACACCGGACGATGACGAGTTCGTGGGCAAGGATCAGGTTCGCGCAATCGGTCTCACTGATTCGGGGGCTTGGAGCGGAGAAGATCTCCGACTGGGCCGCTCGGTACGCCCGATTGATCAGGTGGGCGAGGTCGGTCGTCAGGTCCAGATCGTCATGACTCAGCGTTCGGACTTCGAACTCCTCGGACAACGCATCACTCGACACTCCGCCATTCTGTCCGTTGTTACGGTGACCCCTCGACAGCCTCATTGATTGGTATCAGAGGTACCTGTGGCGCTCACTCACTCCACTCCCCCACGATTCTGCTCTCGGCAACTCTTTAACCTCTTTGTCGCTCACTGTAGGGGGCTTGTGGCGAAAGTGTCGTCGGGAGTGACGAGCGGTTATGAAGGTTTGCCCGCTAACTCAGACGCTGAGGCAGAGTTCACCGTGGCGAGGGTCACGGGAACGACGTGACGGGCCCTAAAAGCGAGGCGCTGTGGTGGGCGGGGTATAGGTCGCCGAACCCAAACCAAGAATCGGAATGAAGATGAAGCTGAGAAACCACAGTGCCACTCCGTATCCCGCACCCTTGGAGAAGGCCTTGGCAATGTCGATGGCAATAACGATTCCAATGGCGATGTTCACTGCTGGCACGAGGAGAAGAACCAGCCACCAGCCTGGTCGCCCGGCAATCTTGCACGCGAGGTACAGGTTGTAAACCGGAATCACGACACCCCAGCCCGGACGTCCCGCCTTGGTCAGGATCTTCCAACCGCCCACAACATTAAGTACAACAACAGCCAGCCAAACGACGAAAAAGACCAGGGACGCCTTCATAGAGGGATACATCACTTTCTAGGTGCTCGATGACAAAGTGCTCCGATGATAGGCGACGTTGACGTCCCCTGATGTGGTGATGCCCCGATATGTCAAATTTATCGGTCACGCCACGTCTCCTTCGCGAAGTTCCATGACGTCCTGCATCACCCGCGCATAGACCTCTCGGGCCAAGAAGCGCTTCAGGCAACGCACGGTCTCCTTCTTCGATAGCGCTTCGGCGAGTCGCTTGGCTACGTAGGCGTGGGTCCGTTCTTCGTGGTGCATCCGCACGATGACGATGCGGTGGAGTGCGGCGTTGGCCTGACGGTTGCCACCCCTGGAGAGTCGGTGGCGAGTCGTCATGCCCAACGACGCCGCGGCGCTTCGCCTCATCACCGCAGTCGTCGTCGAACAGCACGACGAATGGAGTGTGTCCGAGCGTCGCTACCTCAGCCAGGAATTCATGGACCAGTTCCAGTTGAAGAGCGACGCACTATCGTCAGCCCCGGTTGCCTTGGACAAAGTCAAATGAGAAGATGGTCACGCATCGAGGAGTGCTCCCTTGGAGTTACACCTCTCGGTGGAACGTGATCCACGTTGATAACTTACCGTGAAGCCACGCTCGGTAACCAGACGCTGGTGGATCACAATGCCCTTGATCCGATGCTCTGGCCCCAGCCACTCCTCAATGAGCCCCTTGAAGGACTTGATCACCCGGGTGGAAGGGCCACACTGACTCGGTGTGGCGGCACCGCCGAAGCGCCCCAGTCCAGGTAGGTCATCACGGTGCGATAGTCACGGCCGGTTTCTTCCTCGCACAAACCGCGCGAGGAAGAAACCGACTCCCGTTTTTTGCACTGAGTGCCACGCTGACTTTCACAACAATACGGTGGCCGGTCAACTTCAAGAGCGACGCCTGAACTGCTGAGTCACCTGTATCGAAGCGCAGTGATCCAAAGAATCCACTTCCGGTGATCACGATTACTCGGGTCTGTCCACGAACAAGTTTGAGACGTTCAGGATGGATTCGCGCCTGCACATGAAAACTAATCGTTACGGTCGTCGATTGGGATGACACACCCGACGGGTCAAACTCAACTACCCGAACAACGCACGTTCCGCTACCAGCGGCGTGAATCCGATTACCTCGCACGATGCACCCACGAGCACTCCCCCCGACGAGTGACTCTCTAATGACACTGGTTGCCGCGGCACCCGAGTAATGAACTGGGATCCACGCGCCCACCTATACACGGTACGACACGTTTGCCTGTACGGGGACAAGATGATCTGGTAGTGGGTTTCGACGACCTGCCCATCGGGGAGAAGAATTCGAAGAAACCGACTCCCGTTTTTTGCACTGAGTGCCACGCTGACTTTCACAACAATACGGTGGCCGGTCAACTTCAAGAGCGACGCCTGAACTGCTGAGTCACCTGTATCGAAGCGCAGTGATCCAAA
>JAKBAZ010000174.1 GCA_021826255.1 Actinomycetes bacterium | reverse complement strand
GTCGCTGGCTCGGTTGACGGGGTCGGTCGTGACTCCAGGGAACGGACGTGACGTAGCGCTGCTCGATGGGGTTCATCCAGGTCAGCCAGTCGGCGGCGACTCCCACCTCCTGGGCGAGGACGTCGCGGGCGCTCGCCAGAGTGTCTGGACCTGGTACGTCGGGCATTGTGACTTGGTGCTCGAGTGACGACTCGTCGGAGTGAAAACTGGCTTGAAGATTGTAAATCGGCTGCCCGTGTTGGATGGCCACCACTCGACGCGTGGCGAAGGACCTTCCGTCGCGAATACGGTCCACCTCAAAGAGAGTGGGCGCCGAGGAGTCTCCGGGGCGCAAGAAGTAACTGTGGAGTGAGTGGACCCGACCCCTCTCGACGGTGCGACCCGCGGCCATTAGCGCCTGAGCGGCAATTTGACCACCGAAGGTTCGTTGGCGCGTGTTATTGGTGTGACGCCCGCGAAAGATGTTCACCTCAATGGTCTCGAGGTCGAGTAATTCCAGCAGAAAGTCGAGCGCGTGGGACACGCTCTCTATTGTGACAGGCTCGAAACAATCGAGGAGTCGGGGGTAGGCTTGGAGTCGTGCCCCGAACCTGGGAACAACTTCGCCAGTGGTCCCGCAGTCACAACGGGAAGAAACTGATTCGCTTCACAGCGGCGTCGGCCGTCACGACGGCGGTGTCGAACGGAACGATCCTCGCCATCTACGGACTGCACGTCACCAACGGTATTTTTACGGCGACACTCGTGGGCAACTTGGTGGCCATTCTCCCGTCGTACTACTTGACCCGGGCCTGGGCGTGGGGCAAGCGCGGGCGCAGTCACTGGCGCCGTGAGGTGATTCCCTACTGGTCGCTCTCACTGATCGGTATCGCCTTCGCGATGCTCGGAGCGGCCTGGGTGAAGGAGTACATCCACGATCACCACTACCAGCATGCGGTGAACACCCTGCTCGTTGCGGGGATGAACCTCGTGAGCTTCGCCATCTTCTGGGTGTTGAAGATTCTTCTCTTCAACCGAATCTTCCACACCCACACGCTCGAGGCCATCGACGAGCATCTCGCCGAAGAAGAGGCCGAGCGTGTCTAACGTCGAGCGACTGCTCCAGTGGGGAGCGTCGCGAACGGGCCGCAAACTGCTCAAATTCGCGGCGACGTCGGCGGTATCGACGGTGATTTCCGGGACGCTTCTCGTCGTGATCTACGGTGCGAGACTCATCACGAGCGAGGTCCTCGCGACCCTCGTCGCCAACCTTCTCGCGATGGTTCCGGCGTACCACCTCGTGCGGCGCTGGGCGTGGGGCAAACGAGGACGGAGTCACTGGCGTCGCGAGGTCGTCCCCTACGTCGGAATGTCGCTACTCGGTACGTCGTTCTCACTTATCGGCGCCAATGTGGCCCACCATCTCGTACACACGCACCACTGGCCCCACCTGCTCAATACCGCTCTGGTGGAGGGGACCAATTTGGGCAGTTTCGCCATCTTCTGGGTGTTGAAGATTCTCGTCTTCAATCGGATTTTTCACGTGGGACCCGAGATGCCGGTGTCGAGTGGGCCCCGACACGCCCGAGTGCGCTAGTCCCGGAAATTGGTGAACTGTAGCGGGGCGTCGAGGTCGGCCGCCTTGAGGGCGCTGATGACGGACTGCAAGTCGTCGCGTTGCTTCCCGGTGACCCGGACCTGATCTCCCTGGATGGACGAACTCACTCCTTTGAGGGCTAGGTCCTTCACCATCTTGTTGATCTTCTTGCCGAGGTCCTGAGAGATTCCGGCCTTCAGGCCCACTCGCTGGCGAGCCGAGCCGTGAGAGGCCTCCTCGATCTTTCCCGGGTCGAGGGTCTTCAGCGACACCTGGCGCTTGACCATCTTCTCCTCGAGAAGATCGAAGAGAGCTCGGAGACGATCCTCCGTCGAGGCGGAGAGGAGGAGTTCCTTCTCCGAGTACTCGATCACGGCGTTGGTGCCCTTGAAGTCGAAGCGGTTGGAGGCCTCTCGATTGGCCTGGTCCACCGCGTTGCGGACCTCTTGGTGGTCAACTTCAGAGACGATGTCGAATGTAGGCATGGGTGCATTGTAGAGAGGGTCGGTTGGTATCGACGGTGCGCAGTCGAGTAGGCTTCCCCACGGGTCGGTGCCCGAGCGGCCAATGGGATCTGGCTGTAAACCAGACGGCTTTGCCTACGGGGGTTCAAATCCCTCCCGGCCCACCACACGTGCTAATCCGTTCGCGGATTAGTCACGTCCCCTCGAGGGAGGGGGCGACTACGGTGGCTGGCGTGTCCGTTCGCCCGCCCGCGCCGTTTCGACGAGTGACGGCGGGCGTCGTGGACGCGTACGAACGCGTAGTTGCTGGCCTTGAAAGGGTGATCGGTTACGCCGAGCGCCGCTACACCCCACTCGGTCGCTTCACGCCGGGACCCTTCCAGGGTTGGGATTTTCTCTGGCAGCCCGCCGTGGGCGGATTTGTCGCCTTCTGTCTGATCGTGGCTGGTGGCTCGTTTCCGGATTCACCCTTCAAACTCGATCTCGCCGGAGTGTGGTTTTTCGGGGAGCCCCGCCACGTCGTCTCGACGGGGGTGAACGAAACGATGTTGATCGTCTCGGTGGTGCTGGGCTACTCCGGTCTCGTCCTCTTGATGCGAGTGTGGCTTCGACTGGTGGAAGTCCTCCAACTGCATTCCGGGGCGCCACTTCGCTCCCTGTGGCGAACCTTCGCCCTGTGGGCGACTCCCATGGCTCTCGCCGCTCCGTTCTTCTCGCGAGACGTCTTTAGTTACGCCGCCCAGGGCGAGATGACGAGCTACCACCTCAATCCCTACGTCCTCGGCCCCTTCGCCCTCGGCTCGAGTCCCTACGTGACCCCGGTCGATCCGCTGTGGGGGAACGCTCCCGCGCCCTACGGACCGTTCTTTCTCACTCTCGACGGGAGCATCGATCGACTCGCCCGCCACAACGAGTTAGCCACGGTCATCGGGCTGCGAGTGCTCGAGATCGCGGCGGTCATCCTCCTCGGGTGGGGTGTCGCCTCTATCGCCGGCAGTCTGAACCGCGACCGCGCCGAAGCGGTCGCCCTCGCCGTGTTGAACCCAATAACCCTGATCACACTGGTGAATGGAGCCCACAACGACGCCCTGATGGCGGGCTTGTTGGTGGCGGGAGTGGCGCTGGCGCTTCGTCGACGGCCCCTCCTCGCGCTCGTCCTGATCGCGTGCGCGGGGGCGGTGAAGGCCCCCGCCCTCCTCGGGGTGGCGTTC
>JAKBAZ010000173.1 GCA_021826255.1 Actinomycetes bacterium | reverse complement strand
GCCGTCGACTCGTGTCCGTCGACACGCCGGCTCGCAGGGCCGGTCGCACACGCGACCGAGCACGCCGGGAAAGACGTTCGACTGACGATTGAGGAGGTAGGCGTCAGCGAAGCGACCCTGAGAGATCAGGCGAATGTAGCCCGGGACATCGGTGTGCGCCGGACAGGCCCACTGACAGTCGACGACACGGTGAAAGTACTCCGGGTCCTGTGTGTTCGTTGGTTCCACCATGACTCTCTCTCGACTCCTACGTCACCCTCGCCACCCGACGAGCGTCCGGCGACTGACGACCTACTCCTCTAGCGCTCGCCCCCACTCGCGACTCGCGCCACCGCACTCGCCACCGCACTCACGACGTGGGGATTAAAGACGGTGGGCACGATGTACTCCGCCGACAAGTCCTCCGCGCTCACCGCGTCGGCGATCGCTCGGGCCGCCGCAATCTCGACGTCCTCGGTGACTCGGGTCGCCCCCACGTCGAGGAGTCCCCGAAAGATTCCGGGGAAGGCCAGCACGTTGTTGATCTGGTTCGGCTCGTCACTTCGTCCCGTCGCCACGATGGCTGCGTGTCGCCGGGCGAGAGCCGGGTCGATCTCGGGGTCGGGGTTGGCGAGAGCGAAGACGATCGAGTCAGCCGACATCGTGGCAATCTGCTCCTCGCTCACGAGGTTGGGCCCGGACACCCCGATGAAGACGTCGGCGCCCGCGAGCGCCGCCCCGACGTCGCCGCGACGCCCCTCGCGGTTCGAGTGGCGAGCGAGCCAGCGACGATCCTCGTCGAGCGCCGGATCGTCGGGATCGAGAATCCCCTGGCGGTTGCACCCCACGAGGTCGCCCACTCCCTCTTTGAGGAGAAGTCGGGCGATCGCGACGCCGGCCGCTCCCACCCCGAGGAGGGCGACGCGCACGTTCGACAGATCCTTACCCACCACCCGTAGCGCGTTGCGCAGTGCCGCGTAGACGACGACCGCGGTGCCGTGCTGGTCGTCGTGAAAGACGGGAATGTCGAGGCGCTCTCTGAGGCGCTGCTCGATCTCGAAGCACCGCGGGGCGGCGATGTCTTCGAGGTTGATCCCTCCGTAGACCGGCGCGAGGCACTCGACGATGCGCACGATCTCGTCCACGTCCTGGGTCGCGAGACAGACCGGCCAGGCGTCGATCCCGGCGAAGCGCTTGAACAACAGAGCCTTACCTTCCATCACGGGCAGCGCCGCCTCGGGTCCGATATTTCCGAGACCCAGTACCGCCGAGCCGTCCGTCACGACCGCCACCGTGTTGCGCTTGATCGTCAACTTGCGAGCGAGCGAGACGTCCGACGCGATTGCGCTCGAAATGCGGGCCACGCCCGGCGTGTAGGCCATCGAGAGATCGTCGCGCGTCTTTAAGGCCACCTTCGGTTCGACGGCGATCGTGCCCCCGAGGTGCATGAGGAAGGTCCGGTCGCTGAGGGCAATGACGCGCGCTCCCGTCACACTCGTCACGGCCTGGCGCAGCACTTCGGCGTGCTCTTCTCCGAGGGCGTTACAGGTCAGGTCGATGACCATCTTGCCCTCGACGGGCTCGGAGACGTCGATCGCCGTCACGAGTCCGTTGGCGCCGTTGACGGCGCTCGACACCTCGGCGATTAACGACGCGCGCTCCAACGTGACGCGCATGGTGATGGAGTACGAGGCGCTCGCGACTCTCATTAGACGACCTTTCTACCTGGGGCGCGGGTCCCCCGGGGTCGCCGTGAGACGGGTCCGTCGCCCATGGTAACCCTGGTGGAGACCCCCGAGAGTAGGGCCGGAGGCCCTAAGAAAGTTTTACGTCCGTTTCGACCGCGTCCGTCGGCGCGTCGAGGTGTTGCCCGGAGGGTTCGGGTAGCGCCCAGGTCAGAGCGAAACCCGCGAGGGACGCACCCGCCGCGAGAGCCAGCATCCCGCGCAGTCCCCAGTGGTTCTGAAGTATCGGAACGAGAAAGACTCCGACGAAGGCGCCGAGCTTGCCCACGCCGGCCGCGACCCCGTGCCCGGTGGTGCGCTGGGAGACGGGAAAGACCTCCGAGGGCAGAACGAAGGTGGTCGTATTGGGGCCGAACTCGACGAAGAAGTAGCTCACTCCGAAGATCGCGAGGAACGGGGCGACGTGAGTGACGAGGACGGGAGCGAGCGCGAGGAGCCCGAAGCAAACCGCCATCACGACGAAGCCGAGGTGTTGGAGTCGTCGGTGACCAATCCGGTCCATCGTCACAATCGCCACGAGGTACCCGGGCAGGGCGAAGATGACGAACAACAACAGCGACCAGGCCAGCTTGGCCTCGAGAGAGGCGCTCGGGTCCACCTGTTTCAAGATCGCGGGAAGAGACAGGGTGTTCCCGTAGTAGGCGTAGTCGAACAAGAACCAGGACCCCGCGGTGGCGAACAAGAGTCGGAGCATCGAGCGGTCGCGGAGAAAGGCCGAAAGAGAGACTCGGGTCGGTGCACTGGGCGCCACGACCTCGCCGCTCACCACTCCCTCGGAGAACTCCACCAGGTGAGCGAGGGCCCGGTCGGCGTCTCCCTGCACGCTCGCCACGAAACGGGGCGACTCGGGCATCTTCGCGCGAAGCGCAATCACCGACGCCGCGGGAATGACTCCCACCCCGAGCAGTATTCGCCACACCACGTCACTCGAGAGGCCCGAGGAGAGCAGCACGAGACCCACGAGAGGTCCCACAATCAAACCGAGGGCCTGCATGGAGAAGACCAGCGAGACCATCCGCCCCCGGTCCACCCGGTTGGCGTACTCACTCATCAGTACCGCCGACACCGGGTAGTCGCCCCCAATGCCGAGCCCGAGCACCACGCGCGCGACGATGAGCCAACCCACCGAGGGCGCGAACGCCGACGCCAACGCTCCTGCGATCATGACGCTCGCCACCGTGACGTAGACCGTCTTACGCCCGAAGACGTCGGCGAGACGTCCAAAGACGAAGGCTCCGACCACGGCACCGAGGATGGCGGCCCCAGTGACCCAGCTCGTCTGAGTGGTGGAGAGATTCCACTGACTCTTCACCAACGTGGCCACGGTGGAGATGACGAAGAGGTCGTAGGCGTCGGTGAAGAACCCCATTCCAGAGACCACCACGGCGCGCCGATGAAATCGGCTCCGCGGGGCGTCGTCGAGTAGTTGACCCACCGAACTCATACCGTGTCACTCCCTACATCCGCGGAGTCACCCTCGCCGACCCGTCGCGTCCTCCAGTTTCGCCCCCACCGACGACCGGGCGTCGACCCGGCGGTAACCATAAAGTGAACGAAAAGTGAACATTAGGTGAAG
>JAKBAZ010000172.1 GCA_021826255.1 Actinomycetes bacterium | reverse complement strand
TGAAGGATCTCGACATCGACCTTAAGCGCCTCACGCCGCGCAGCGTCCTCGCCGCCATCTCGTCGGCCAAGAACGAGATGCTCACCCCGGAGCGCTTCGCCGACGCGGGTTCTCGCGACAACCCCAATCATCGACGCCTCGCCCAGATTTACCAGCTCTACGACGCCGCGCTTCGCCGATCGAACGCCATGGACTTCGACGATCTTCTCGTCAACGCCCTCGAGGTACTGCGCCGAGACGCCGGCGTACGAGAGAGTTACCAACGCCGGTTCCGTCACCTCCTCGTGGACGAGTTTCAGGACACCAACGGCGTGCAGAACGAGTTGGTGATGACCCTCGCGGCCGAACACCGCAATCTCTGTGTCGTCGGTGACTCCGACCAGTCGATCTATCGCTTCCGCGCCGCCGACGTGCGCAACATCTTGCAGTTCGAGGAGCGCTTTCCCGACGCCACCGTGGTACTCCTCGAGCAGAACTTTCGCTCCACCCAAACCATCCTCGACGCGGCGAACGCGGTGATCGCGAAGAACCCCAGTCGTCACCCGAAGCGGCTCTTCACCGACGGCGATCCGGGAGAACCCCTGACGCTCTATCGAGCGGGTGACGAGTACGACGAGGCGCGCTACGTCGTGACCGAGTTGCGTCGAGGACGCGAACGCGGGGTCTCCTGGAACGAGATGGCGGTCTTCTACCGAACGAACGCCCAATCGCGAGTCCTCGAAGAGGAGATGGTTCGTTCCGGCATTCCTCACCGGGTGATCTCCGGAATGCGCTTTTACGACCGCCGAGAGGTGAAGACGGCGCTGGCGTACGCGCGTCTCATCGTCAACCCGCGCGACGAGGCTTCGGCTCGGCGAGTCATCAACGAACCCAAGCGGGGTGTGGGGGACGCGGCTCAGAGCAAACTCGGGGCTTTCGCCGCCGAGAACGGACTCTCCTTCGCCGAAGCGATCCACGCGGCCGAGGGCGCGGGACTGGGTGCGCGGGCGTTGGCGGGAGTGCGTCAGCTGGCCTTCGTTCTCGACTCCCTGCGGGCTCGGGCCACTGAGGCCACTCCTCGCGAAATGATCAACGCCATCGTGACCGAGACGGGGTTGGCTGACTCTCTGCGGGCCGAGGGGAGCGACGAGGCCCTCTCGAGGCTCGATAACTTGGGCGAACTCGCCACCGCGGCCGCTCAGTACGAGTCGCTGGAGGAGTTCGTGGAACGGACCTCCCTCGTGGCCGACTCGGACCAACTCGATCCCGAGGCCGGAGCGGTGTCGATGATGACCCTGCACGTCGCTAAGGGTCTCGAGTTCCCCCTCGTCGTGATGACCGGACTCGAAGAGTCCATCTTTCCCCACCAGCGCTCACTCGCCGACGAGAACGAACTCGAAGAGGAGCGACGACTGTGCTACGTGGGCCTCACCCGAGCGATGCGCCACCTGGTTTTGACTCACGCGTGGTCGCGCGGGGCGTGGGGACGACGAGTGGACGCGATTCCCAGTCGATTCCTTGCCGAGATTCCTAAGGAACTCCTTCGTGACGTATCGACCCAGGCCCCTCTTCGACGCTCGAACGTGGTGGACGACGTCGATCAGCACTTCGAGGGACGCCACTCGGATCACGCGTCGGGCCGAGCCTTTGGGGCGGGTGCGCCGCCCCCGGTTCGATCCACCGGGGCTGAGGACTTAGGACTACGCCCCTCGGACGTCGTCGTTCATCAGCGCTACGGACGGGGCATCGTGCTACGCGTCGAGGGCGAGGGCTCGTCCAGTCGAGCCACGGTGCTCTTCGATGCGGCGGGTAAGAAGGAGTTGCTCCTCGCTCTCACCCCGCTCACTCGAGGGTGAGAGCGAGGCCCGGTTCTTAGCCAGTATTTAGGGCGGATTTACCCGGGTATCGACCCCGACGCTCGGCGGAGTCGCCGGGGGTGGAAGAATGGGGAGCGCATGTCGTCACTGCGCACCCCCTCACGCGTCCCCACGCGCTCGGTCACTTCTCGAGGCACTCGTTCTCGTCGGCTTCCGGCCCACGTGTACTGGCGCCGGCGCGTACTCGTGGCCCTCGCCATTATCACGTTTGGTGTCTTCAGCTTCTACGGAATCACGCTGGTCCAGGCGCTCAACAATCCCTCGCTCGGGGTCACCTGGATGGCGCGCGTCGCCGAGTGGGGTCGAGCTCACGGCATCGGTGGTTTCGTGACCTGGGCCGAGGCGGAGTACAACAAGTTGCACCCGGCGAAGGTAGGGGGCAAGCCGTCTCTCTCTCAACTGGGTGTGGGATCCACCACACCGGCCAACGTCACTCTGTCGGGTGCGCACCTGCCCGTTCCGACGCGCATGACCTCACCCGTTACCCCCGAGTTGGCGGGCGAGGGGGTCTGGCGTCCCGTGGGTCGAGTCAGCGCGAAGGGTGACCCCGCGGTGTACGTCACCTACGTTCGCCCGGACAAGGTTCACACCTCCTACTGGGTGGGGGTGGCGTGGATGGATCCGACCCTGCTTCAGGCCCAGTTGTACTCGGGTTCGACTATCCCCGGGGGTGGGCCCTACACCTACACCGCCCCCATCTCCACGAGCGCGTCGACGAACCTCGTGACCGCGTTCAACGCGGGATTTCGCATGGCCGACGCTGAGGGTGGGTACTACACCCAGGGCAAGATGATCATTCCGCTCAAGGTGGGGGCCGCCTCGGCGGTGGTGTTGAAGAACGGCACCCTCACTGTGGGCCAGTGGGGCCGAGACTTCACCGCGGCCCACCTCGCCGACTACGCCTCGGTACGCCAGAACTTGCGACTGATTGTGGACAACGGTCGACCCGTGCCGGGACTCGACAACCCGAACGCTATTGCGTGGGGCAAGACCCTCGGTGGGACCTTTAACGTCTGGCGCAGTGGACTCGGTGTGACGAGAGACGGGGCGCTGGTCTACGTGAGTGGCCCGGCCCTCTCGATCGCCGACCTGGCTGACACCCTGGTGCGCGCGGGAGCCGTGCGGGGGATGCAACTCGACATCAACCAAGACTGGACCCAGTTCTCCTACTTCTCCGGAGCGCTCGGCCAGCCGGTGTCGGGGGCGAACGGCACGAGCTTGCTGCAGTCGATGTTGGGGTCTCCCGGTCGCTACTTCGCCAACTGGTGGACGCGCGACTTCTACACCATGAGCCTGCGCCCGAGTGCGCTCACCTCGAAATCCCAGGGCTAAGTCACGACCTAGTTCGAACGATCCATGACGGCGCGCCAGAGGACGCCCGGTAGGTGGCGAAGAACGAGAAAGACCCAGCGTAGAACGGGGGGTGACCAGATAACCGGGCGACCGTCGGTGAGCCCGG
>JAKBAZ010000171.1 GCA_021826255.1 Actinomycetes bacterium | reverse complement strand
GCTCGTCGATCCCCAGAATCGGTGTTCCCGGTTCGAGTAGTTCTTCAAGGAGTCGGAGACGACGTTCGCCGAGATAGCACCTCGACGTGTCGTAGTTCCCGCCTTCGGCGTTGTTGTAGTGGGGCACCACCACGCTCGACAGTCCGAGTCGAGCGGTGAGGCCTAGTCCGTCCAGCCAGCGCAGTTCCGAGCCCACCTTGTAAATCTCGTAGATCGGGGCGGTGTGGGTTCCGAGAGTCAGCGCGGCGGCGGAAGAGAAGCAGACGACCCCATCCTTCGCGAGTACGTCGGTGAGGTCGTCGACCACACCGAGGGGTTGCCACTGGCGAAGGGCGTAGGAGGGCGAACCGGGTCCGGCGAAGACGTACCCGGCCTCACGAATCCGTTGGCGAAATCGTTGGCGCTCCTCGTCGGAGGCGGACTCGTAGTGAGGTAGAGAACCGTCGAGGAGTTCGGTGCGTAGCGACACTCGAAAGTACTCCTGGAGTTTCTCGGTCATCTGGGGTACGTTCTCTTGAAAACCGTAGGGCGTGTTGAGGTTGACCGCGAGCGGAGAGGGCGCGCGCTCGAGCAGGGCCCGGTGCACCTTGGTCATTCCGGGCCCGGTCTCGCCCGACCCGAGTAACGCGAGAACGCCAGTTGCCATGCGCCGAGCGTACCGGGAGTTCTCGGGTGAGTGAGTCGCCCGGGGTAGGGTACGTTCGTGACCGTCATTGTGGACTTCCGACGTCGGGCGCGCGGGCACGTCAACGCGGTGATGGTCGTCTGGGCGGTTCTCATGACGGTCATTGAGGTCTCCTGGGAACTTCACGCGGATCGAACCGCGTCGTCCGTTCTCGAAGGAGCCTTCCTCGGAGCGCTGCTCGGGGTCTACCTCGGTTGGCGACGCCGAGCGGGGGCCGTCTTCTACGCACCGGCCCTGAACTGGACGTTCGCGTGGTTGCCCTTGTGGATCGCCGCGATGGTGCGTCACGGCATCATCTCCGGACTCGTGGTGGGCCTGGTGCTGGTGACGATTGGCTGGGTCGTTCTCAGTGCGCTCGAAATTGCGTGGATTGGCGTAATTGCGCTGGGTGTTCGCCTGGGCCGCGGTGGTGCCGGTGAGCCGCCCGTGACCGTATTGCCACCCCGCTAGGCGAGGCTCAGCATGTCGGCGCAACCGCGCCACGCCTCGGCGGGACTCTCTGAGGGGGGATAGAGCACCTGCAGGCACACGTGATCAGCGCCCGCGCGGCGATGCTCGTCGACTCGACGTCGTAGGGCGTCCCCGTCACCTCGTTCGTGGACGACCATCGCGTCGCAGAGCGCCTCGGAGCCTCCCTTGACGAAGTCATTCTCCGTCAGGCCAAGTCGGCGCCAGTTGGCTCGGTAGTTCTCGAGCCCGGTGTAGAACTCCAGGTGGCGATGGGCTCGCTCGAGGAACTCCTCGCGAGTCGGCGCCACGACGACGGCTTGCTCCACGGCGAGAAACCCGGTCCCGAGGCGTTCGCGAGCGACAGCGGTGTGGGCGGGGGTGACGAGATAGGTGTGGGCTCCGTCGGCGTGGGTACCGGCCAGGGTGAGCATGCGCGGCCCGAGGGCCGCGAGGACACGGGCGTAGGGGTGGTCGGCTTCGGGGGAGAGACTGCGAGCTGAGTCCATCAACTCGAGGTACGACTTCATCTTGTCGTAGGGGTGGTCGTAGGCCTGAGCGCGTAGGCGTTCTACGAGGGGGGAGTGACTCACGCCGAGGCCCAAGACGAAACGGTCCGCGAAGGCGGCGTTGAGGGTGCGCGCGGCGCTCAGTGAACTGACGGCATCACGACCCCAAATACTGGTGATGCCCGTGGCGATGGTGAGTCGCTGAGTACCGGCGAGCAACATGGTGGCACTCGTGAGGGACTCTCGAAACCAGGACTCGGGAAACCAGTAGGCACTGAATCCGTACCCTTCCGCTTCGGCGACCCGTACAGCGGCGGAGCCGGCCGGTACGTCCTCGTGGGAACTGGACCAGAGACCCACGGTGCCCCGGAGACGCGCGAGAGATTCCTTCATCTCCCTAGCGTAGGTGGTGACGAACGGAGGTCGGGTGGGCGTAGTGGTCGTGGTGATAGAGCTGGTCTTGGCTCTCGCGGCCTCGACTGCGCTGCGTCCTGGTCGACGGGGTCGTCTGAAGGCCCTGTCCTTCCCGCTCGGACTCGTGGCGGGAGAGGTGCCCCTGCTCGCGCTCATCATCGACCTCGCTCTCGTGGGGTGGTTGCGATGGTGGGGGTGGCCCCACGAGTATGTCTTCGGGCTCGTCATCGCCCTCGTTGCCCTGGTGGTGGCTCTGGAGAACTCGATACTCGTCGCCATTTTGCTCTCTTCAGAACGCGTCGTTCGTCACGCACTGGCGAGAACTCCACTCGACGTTGGAGCGGTCTCCCCGGAACGTCGGGGTACTCCGGGGTGGCGACGACTCGTCCCCCTCGCAATTCATCCACCCTGGCTCCAGATCAGTTCGGACGTGGCGTACGGAAAAGACCCCCGGCAACGGCTTGATGTATGGCGCCAGTCCACGACGCCCTGGGGGGCGCCCATCCTCGTTTACTTCCACGGCGGCGCCTGGATGATGGGCGACAAACGAGAGCAGGGTCGCCCGCTCCTTCACGAGATGGTGGGGCGCGGGTGGCTGGTCGTCACCGCGAACTACCGGACCGCCCCGGGCGACCGGTGGCCCGCGCAGATGGAGGACGTGAACTCGGTCATGGACTGGGTGGCTCGGTACGGCGAACTCGTGGGGGGTGACCCCCACCACGTGGTGATCGCCGGCGACTCCGCCGGGGGTCAGATGGCCGCCCTCTACGGGTTGAGCGGGGGGCAGCCCTGGGCCACGCGCACACCACTAGAAGTTCGTGGAGTTATCTCTCTCTACGGAGTGTTGGAGATGACCGGAGACGAGACTGTCTGGCGCGGTTGGGGGGCGGGTTTGCGACGATTCCTTGACGGGATGGTCTTCTCCCCCGACGTCGCAACGGACGACTCTGCGATCGCCGACTCTTCGCCCCTCCACCGGCTTCACGCCGACGCTCCGCCCCTCCTCGTCGTCCAGGGCACCCACGACACTCTGGTCCACGTGGAGGTGGCCCGCGGGTTCGTCGCGCGGGCGCGCGAGGTCGGTCTCCGCGAGGTCTACTACGTCGAAATGCCGGTCACCCAGCACGCCTTCGACATCGTGAGAAGTCCCCGCACCGCCGCGGTAGTGAAGGCGTGCGCGGCGTTTTGCGAACGAGTGTTACGCCTCGGGGGCGAGGGTGACCCCCACGACCACCTCCGTCGGGGACTCGACGAGCGTGAGGTTAGCCA
>JAKBAZ010000170.1 GCA_021826255.1 Actinomycetes bacterium | reverse complement strand
GAAACTTCACAACATCAACTCGGCTTAGAGACCGAACCGACGCCCTTACTGGCTTTTGGCTCTCGTTCTTCCGTTTTCAAGGAGCGACGCTACACACGAGCTGCGCTCGGAGGTGTAACACACCCCGGGATCTCTCCCGGACCTGAGGGGCGGTGACCCGTCCCACAGGGATTCCCACTCTAACAGTTCATCTCGTCGTGACGCAAATCACACTCGACGCACCATCTCGGCGGGATGAACACCTTAGCAGATGTTCTTCGCGTTCGAACCCCGGTCACCAGAAAGTCACGACTCGCTTTCGCGAGCGACGCTCTCCGTTTACCCGATTTTCGGCGGCTCGACGACGTTAGTCGACGACGGCGACACTCCGGTGTCACCTCCGAGAGATACCGGCCATCTCACTTTTCGTTTCGAGCCCGACGCCGAGCGTCGTCCAGCCGGTGACGCTGATCGTCGTGGGCCGACGGGCCCGAGGCTCCGGGTGAGCGGCGCCTCTCCAGCGCGGCTCGAGGGAGAAAAAGATCGCGGAAGCGACCCGGGAACTCCTCGTCGACAACCTCGTTGAAGGCACGCCCCTCCCCCAATGACCGGGCCACCAGTCGTCCGGCAATTTCGTGGGCTCGACGAAAGGGCTCGCCCCCGAGGACTAACTCCTCAGCGATGTCAATCGCAACGAGAAGGGGGTCGTCCGCCGCCTCGGCCGCTCGCTCCACGTGAAACTCGAGGGAGCGATAGGCCCCTGCGAGGGCCCGTAAGACCAGGCGACACTGACGCACCGAGTCGAAGACCGGTTCCTTGTCCTCTTGGAGGTCGCGGTTGTAGGCCAACGGTAGACCCTTGAGCGTCACGAGAAGTCCCGTGAGATTGCCGACCAATCGCCCGCTCTTACCACGGGCGAGCTCGGCCACGTCGGAGTTCTTCTTTTGGGGCAACATCGACGATCCCGTGGTGAAGGCGTCACCCAACGTGGCGAATCCGAACTCCGCACTTGTCCAGAGCACGAGTTCCTCACCCATCCGAGAGAGCGTGACTCCGAGCATCGCCCAGACAAAGAGAGCTTCGGCCACGAAATCGCGCGACGCGGTGGCGTCGAGGGAGTTAGCAAAGTGGGCGTCAAATCCGAGTTCGCGGGCGGTCATCGCCGGATCGAGGGGTAGCGACGTTCCCGCGAGCGCCCCCGCCCCAAGGGGCGAGATGTTCACCCGTTTCAGCGCGTCTCGGGCCCGTTCGATGTCTCGAAGCAGAGCCCACGCGTGAGCGTAGAGGTGGTGTCGGAGCAGTACCGGTTGGGCTCGCTGAAGGTGGGTGTAGCCCGGCAAGTACGCCTCGGGGTAGCGATCCGCTGTCTCCACCAGTGCGTCGACCAGATCGAGGGTGAGCTCACTAATCTCCTCGAGGGACGCGCGCACGAAAAGACGCAGCGCTGTCGCCACCTGGTCGTTGCGACTGCGACCCGTATGGATTCTCCGGCCGAGATCGCCCACCAACTCGGTCGCTCGGCGCTCGATCGCCATGTGCACGTCCTCGTCGTCGCGGTGACGCTCGAAGCGTCCCTCACGGAACTCCCCGCGTATCTCCTCCAGAGTGGCCACGAGGTGAGTCGCCTCCTCCTCGCTCAACAGGCCCGCTCGCGCGAGTCCGCGCACGTGGGCCGCACTCGCGGTGATGTCCACGTCAAAGAGCGCCTGGTCGAAGGTGAAACTCTCGGACAGGGCGAAGAGGGCGCCGTCCATTCCCTCCTCAAAGCGGCCCGACCACAGGGTCATGAGCGGGGGTGGGAGTTCTTCGCCCCTTGGCGCTGGGCCCACGTCTTGATCGAGAGTCCGAAAATCTTGACAAACCCTTCAGAGTCCGCGTGCTCGAAGGTGTCCGCCGCGTCGTAGGTGGCCAGACCGTAGTCGTACAGCGCGTGAGGGCTGCGTCGCCCGCTCACGCGAAGGAGCCCCGGCGCGTGCACACTCAGTCGCACCTCTCCGCTCACGTGACGTTGCGTCTCATCAAAAAACGCGTCGAGCGCTTCCTTGAGTGGTGAGAACCACATTCCGTCGTAGACCAACTCGGCCCAACGAGTCTCGAGACGGGCCTTCTCGTGGCGAACGTCACGCTCGAGCACGAGATCTTCGAGGTCCTGGTGGGCCTGGATGAGGGCGAGGGCGGCGGGACACTCGTAGACCTCTCGGGATTTGATACCGACGCGTCGGTTCTCCACCATGTCAATCCGCCCGAAGCCTCGAGCACCGAGGAGGTCGTTCAGTCGCTTAATCAAATCGGCGAGAGAGAGTCGCTCTCCGTCCAGAGATACCGGAACCCCCGCCTCGAAACCCACCGTGACCTCGAGGGGCGTCGTGTCACGCACCCGGGTGAGCGTCATCGGCTCCTCGGGGGGAGCAGCCCACGGATCCTCCATCTCCCCACACTCCACCGCTCGTCCCCACAGGTTTTCGTCGATGGAGTAGATCTTCTCCTTCGACGCGCGAATCGGAATCGACCACTGCTCGGCGTAGTCGACTGAATCGGCCCGCGTCATTCCCCAGTTTCGTGCCGGCGCCAGCACCTCGAGGTCGGGGGCGAGAGCGTGGGTGCCCACCTCGAATCGCACCTGGTCGTTCCCCTTACCCGTGCAGCCGTGAGCAACCGCTTGGGCGTTGAACCTACGTGCTTGGTCCACCAGGTGGCGGACAATGACGGGGCGCGACAACGACGACACCAGGGGATACTTGCCCTCATAGAGGGCGTTGGAGCGTACGGCAGCCGCACAGAACTCCTCGGCCATTTCGTCTCGAGCGTCCACCACCACGCACTCGATCGCTCCGGCCGCGAGGGCGCGAGCTCGGATGTCCTCGAAACTCTCCGTGGTGTCGGGGTCTTGGCCCACGTCCACTAGAACGCAGACGACCTCCACGGCCCAGGTCTCGATCATCCAGCGCACCGCGACCGAGGTGTCGAGACCACCGCTGTAGGCGAGCACTACTCGTTTCATCTCTTCTTTCCCTTCTGGCGAACCACCGCCCGATCTTCTAACCCGGCCAGAGCACGGAACTCACTCACGAGCGCGGGCCCGCCGCGCTGTTCCGACGCAATCACCAAAATGGTGTCGTCGCCCGCGAGCGAGCCCAGAACGCCGTCGAGGGCACTGCGGTCGAGAGCGGACGCCACGACGTGAGCACAGCCCGGTGGGGTGCGGATGACGACCAGATTGCCCGAATTGTCAACTGATCCGACCCACTCCCCCATCATCCTTCTTAGGTGATCCAGGGGCGCGGCGGCCATGGACGGGGTGGCGGGAATCACGATGCGGCGAGACCCGTGCAGGTCGCGAATCTTGATGGTTCCGAGATCCTGGAGGTCTCGCGTCAC
>JAKBAZ010000169.1 GCA_021826255.1 Actinomycetes bacterium | reverse complement strand
ACCCTCGCGTGCGAGGAGTGCAAGCGGCGTAACTACATCACGATGAAGAACAAGCTCAACGACCGTGAGCGCATCGAGATGAAGAAGTACTGCCGCTGGGAGCGTCGCCACACGACCCACAAGGAGACCCGCTAGAACACCCCCGCTGGTGGGTGGTAGGCTGTACCTCCCTGGGTTCGGCCCCGCGTGCCAAACAGAGGGCAGTGGCTCAATTGGTAGAGCACCGGTCTCCAAAACCGGGGGTTGGGGGTTCGAGTCCCTCCTGCCCTGCTCGAGGTTCCGGCGTGTCCGGAGAGGTAAGACGAAAGACAGACGATGAACCGCGAACAGAAGCGAAAGATGGGCCGCCAGGGCCAGTTGGGCGACGGGTCCTCCCGTCGCGCCGCCGCGTCGGACATCGCGCAGGGTCGTGGACCGCGTACCTCTCCGGCCCAGTTCTTCGAGCAGGTCCGCGAGGAGATGCGTCAAGTGGGGTGGCCCACGCGGGATCAAACGGTCAACTACACCTCCATCGTGGCGGGCGTTCTCGTCTTCATGACCGCCCTGATTTTTGCGCTCAGCTACGTATTTTCCAAGTTCGTCGAGTTTCTCTTCCAGAAGTAGGTTCCCATGAGTGACTCCACCCTCCACGATCACGACGAGACCGTCGACGACGTTGTCGACGTCGAGATTTTCGAGGCTGACGACAGCGTCGAGCCCGAGATCGAGAGCGCCTTCGACCGACCTGGTCGCTGGTACATCGTGCACACGTTCGCCGGACACGAGAAGAAAGTCATCTCGGCCCTGCAGAACATCATCAAGTCCCGGGAGTTGAGCGAGCAGATCTACGAGATCTACCTCCCCGAAGAGGACGTGACGGAGTTCAAGTCGGGCAAGAAAGTCACCGTGTCGAAGCGGATGTTCCCGAGTTACCTCCTCGTGCGCTGCGAACCCGATCCCGAGATCTTCTACGTCATCGGCTCGACCCCCGGGGTCACGGGTTTCGTCGGAGCGGAGAAGACTCGCCCGACGGCGTTGACGCGGCGTGAAGTGGACAACATCATTCGGCCCGTGGTCGAGGGGATTGAACAACCCCAGGTCAAGCGCCGGACCCCGACCCACGAGTTCGAGATCAACGACACGGTGCAAATCAAGTCCGGTCCGTTCGCGACGTTCTCCGGCCACGTAGCCGAGATCAACGACGACCAGATGAAGGTGAAGGTCCTCGTCGACATCTTCGGTCGTGAGACCCCGGTCGAACTCGACTTCACCCAGATCACGAAGCTCTAGAACGCGCTTAGGAGACAGTCATGGCAAAGAAAATCAACGCGGTCGTGAAGATCCAACTGCAGGCCGGCGCCGCGACGCCCGCACCTCCGGTCGGTACCGCCCTTGGACCACACGGAATCCAGACGATGGAGTTCTGTAAGCAGTACAACGCGGCGACGGAGGCGATGAAGGGGACGGTCATCCCGGTCGAGATCTCGATCTACGAGGATCGCACCTTCACCTTCGTCTTGAAGACTCCGCCGACCCCGGTGCTACTGCGCCAGGCGGCGGGCGTGGACAAGGGGTCGAAGATCGCCGGTCGCGAGACGGTGGCCTCGGTCACGATGTCCCAGGTCGAAGAGATTGCCTCCACCAAGTTGAAGGATTTGAACACGGACGACCTGGAGCAGGCCAAGTTGCAGGTCGTGGGTACGGCCCGCTCCATGGGTATCGCGGTTGTCGGCTAGGAGATGATGAGATGAAGCACGGAAAGAACTATCGCGGAGCCCTGGCCCAAGTGGATCGCGAGGCCCTGCACAGCGTGAATGAGGCGCTGGACCAGGTGAAGTCGCTCGCGAGCGCCAAGTTTGACGAGACTGTTGAATTGGCCGTTCGCCTCGGGGTGGACCCTCGTAAGGCGGACCAGATCGTGCGCGGCACCTTGTCGTTGCCGGCGGGAACCGGAAAGACGAATCGCGTCGTGGTCTTCGCCGCCGGTGAGGCCGCCCAGGCCGCTCGCGATGCGGGCGCCGACGTCGTCGGGGCGGATGACCTGGTGGCGCGTGTCGCCGGGGGATTCCTCGATTTCGACGTCGCGATTGCGACGCCCGACCTGATGGGTCAGGTCGGATCGCTCGGACGCGTCCTCGGACCTCGTGGTCTGATGCCGAACCCGAAGACGGGTACCGTGACGATGGACGTCGCTCGCGCGGTCACCGAGTTCAAGGGTGGGCGAGTGGAGTACCGCACCGACAAGGTCGGAAACGTGCAACTGGGCGTCGGGAAGGTGAGCTTCTCGCGCGACGACTTGGCCCGCAACGTCCACGCCGTGATTGACGAGTTGACTCGCGTCAAGCCCGCTAGCTCGAAGGGCCGTTACATCCTGTCGATTACGGTCTCGTCGACGATGGGACCGGGAGTCAAGATTGACCCGTCGCGCACCCGCGACCTCGACGAAACGTTGGTGGGGGCCTAGTCCTTTTGACGCCGGGGTGGGCGACTCGCTAGAGTGAGTCTCCCGCGCCTCTGGCGCCACAGTTCGATTATTCGCCGAAGACATCCGGTGGGGTTCGCCCCGTAAGTGACTTTCGAGTCCGCCTGACGAGGTGACGAGTCCCGTGACTCGTTCCTTCGTCGTCTCCGGCCCGTGTCCGGACGGCATCCGGTGAAGGAGTCACGATGAGCAAGATTCGCCCGGGCAAGGTAGCGTCGATCGACGAGGTGAAGGCCCGCGTCGACGAGACCTCGACGGCCCTCGTCACCGAGTACCGGGGCCTGACGGTCGCCGAGATCTCCTCGGTGCGCCGCCAGTTGCGTTCCCTCGGTGCCGACTACAAGGTGTTCAAGAACACCTTGGTTCGTCGGGCCATTTCGGGTACCTCCGTCGAGCCGATGACCGAGTTCCTCGAGGGCCCGACGGCGATCGCCTTCGTGAAGGGTGACGTCTCGGCGGTGGCGAAGGCCCTGCGCGACCTCGCCAAGGCTTCCCCGAATCTGGTGGTGAAGGGTGGCGTACTGGACGGCAAGGCACTCACGCCGGCCGACGTCGCGGCGCTCGCCGATCTGCCGAGCCGTGACGTGCTCCTCGCCATGTTCGCCGGCGCCCTGGCGGCGCCCTTGCGCAACCTGGCCGGCTTGATGAAGGCCGTGCCCCAAAATCTCGCTTACGGCCTCTCGGCCCTGCTTGAGCAGAAGGGTGGCTCGCCGCTGCCCTCGAGTTCGAGCGACGACGAGGTGAGCGGTGAGGCCGCGGCTCCCGCCGCGGCCGACGAGACCGATGTCGAGGCCGAGGCCCCGACGGAGGCGACCCCCGAGGCATCCGAGGATGTCGCGAGCGAGCCGGCCGAGTAATCGCCGTCGCCTCACGGGAACGACTAGGAAGAGAAAGGAATCATCATGGCGGGAA
>JAKBAZ010000168.1 GCA_021826255.1 Actinomycetes bacterium | reverse complement strand
TCATTCGGCGGACGAGTGGCCGTGAGTCTCGCCGCCTCGCGACCCGATCTCGTCTCTCACCTCGTTCTCACCGGGGTACCCCTTATTCGCAACCCTCGTCCCGGACACTCTCCACTCGCCTACCGACTCCTGCGCGCCGGGGCGCGCAGGGGCTGGGTGTCGCCAACGCGTCTCGAAGCGGCTCGACGCCGCTACGGCTCGGAGGACTATCGGGCGGCGAGTGGAGTCGTTCGCGACGTGTTGGTCACCGTCGTGAACGAGAGTTACGAATCAGAACTCGCGGCGCTGAGGGCCGGAGTAGACCTCGTGTGGGGAGGCAACGACACGGTCGTGCCCGTCTCGGTGGCTCGTCGGGCCGCCGAACTGCTCTCGACGAGCCGCGTGACTGTGGTGGAGGGTGTTGGTCACCTCCTGCCGACTGAGAGTCCCGACTCGCTGGTCGAGGCCATTACGCGGGGGCTCTCGTGAGACTCGCCGTGCCTTTCCTCGGCGCCCTCGCCGCGCTGGCCGCCTGGGCCGCCCAAATGGTGCGCTGGTTGCGAGTTCTGCAACGAGAGCACTACGAGGCGGCGGCCCTGCGTCGCTTTCTCGGGCGCTGGAGTGCCCCCGAGGTCCGTCCCGCGTCGTCAAAGGTGTCCGGACGACCCGTCACCCCCTCTCTGGTGCTGTTCGTGGTCTTCGTTATCACGTTGATCGCGGGGACCCTTCCCCTCGCCGTTCTTGCGAGTGTCCTGTACGGGCTGACCTGTCCCTGGGGTCTCACGATGAAGGGGCGTACCTCGCCCCTCGTCTGGACCCGCCGACTGATGCGAGTCGCCGCGACCGCGACCGTGTTGTCGGCACTCGTCGTGGTCCTCGGGGCCGGCGCTCAGCGACGGTGGTGGGGGGTGGCGCTCACGATCTGGCTCGTGCCACTCACCCTCGACCTCGCAGCACGACTCCTGACGCCCCTCGAGAACTCCCAGGCGGGGCGCTTCGTTGAGCGGGCTCGACGTCGACTCGACCAGGTTCACCCCCGGGTGGTCGCGATCACCGGTTCCTACGGCAAGACCTCGACGAAGAATCACCTGTACGACCTTCTCGCCCCGGACGGGGCCGTGGTCGCGACGCCGAAGAGTTTCAACAACCGCGCGGGACTCTCTCGAGCCATCAACGAGAATCTCGTGGACGGTACTCGAGTCTTCATCGCCGAGATGGGTACCTACGGCCCCGGAGAGATCGCGGCGTTGAGTTCCTGGTGCGTCCCCGAGGTCGCCGTCATTACGGCGATCGGGCCGGTGCACCTCGAACGAATGGGCAGTCTCGACGTCATCGAGCGGGCCAAGTTTGAGATCACCGCGGGCGCCTCGGTCGTCATCATCAACGCGGACGATCCCCGACTAGCCCGGTGGCCCACACGACTCTCGGCGAGGGTAGTTCGGGCCGGCACGGGCGACGACGTTGACGTACAGCTGCGTGACGACGGTGACGAGTGGGTTCTTCGACTCGCCGGAAAGAGTGAGCAACGAGCTCCCCGAATCGCGGGGCTCAACACGACCAACGTCGCCTGCGCCGTCGCGGCCGCGCTCGAGATGGGGGTAAGCGCCGACGAGGTGGGCGCCCGTCTACGACGGCTACGTCCGGTGGACAATCGGGCCGTCGTGGCGCGAGCCGCGTCGGGGGTCACGGTGATCGACGACACCTTCAACGCCAATCCCGCGAGTGCCCTCGCGGCGCTGAATCTCCTCGCTGACCTACCCGTGACGGGGCGTCGTTGGGTTATTACCCCGGGACTCATCGAACTGGGGGCCGAGCAGTACCGGGAGAACGCGGCCCTGGCGCGACGAGTGCGTGAACGCGGTGCGCACCTGGTCTGCGTGGGGCGCACCAACGCGAGAGCCCTGCTCGCGGGCTACGGCGAGGGCGCCGTCCGAGTGGACACCCGAGACGAGGCGGTCGCGCGGGTGCGCGCCGAACTCGGCGAGACCGACGCGGTGCTCTACCTCAACGACCTCCCGGACCACTACCCTTGATACTTCGTGTGGTCCGACGATAAACGAGGTGGTCTGTGTCCCTAGGTGTGCTGTTTGGCGGTCCCTCACCCGAGCACGACATCTCGATTTTGACCGGGTTGCAGGCCCTAAGAGAGCTGTCGCGGCGCACTGAGACCCTCGGGGTGTACTGGTCGAAGACGGGGTCCTTTCACCTCGTCTCGGGAGACGTAGAGGCCGAGGCGTTCCTCGCGGGGGTGCCCGCCGGCTCGACGGAGTTGTCGTTGCGGCTCGGATCGGAGGGTGGATTCTTTCAGCCCGGAGGACGCTTGTCGAAGGAGCGTCGTCTCGAGGTGGAGGTCCTCGTGCTGGCGACCCACGGTGGGCCGGGTGAGGACGGGTCGATCCAGGGTGCTCTCGACCTCGCCGGAGTGCCCTACGCCGGACCGAGTGCCGCCGGGGCGGCCCTCGGCATGGACAAGTGGGTCTTCGCTCAGTTACTTCACTCGGCGAGCCTACCCAGCCTGCCCCGAGCACTCCTGAGCCAGAACACGACCTCACTGCCCTTCGAGGGGCCCTACATCTTGAAGCCCCGCTTTGGTGGATCCTCCATCGGGATCGACGTGGTGGCTGATCTCGACACCGCCCGAGCTCGACTGGCCACGAACGCGCACCTCTCTCGAGGGTGCGTTGTCGAACCCTACCGGGCCGACCTGTTCGATCTTCAAATCGCCGTGCGGACCTACCCCGAGGTAGAACTGTCGGCCATCGAACGACCGATTCGTCGAAGTGACGGGGCCGAGATCTTGAACTACACCGACAAGTACGTCGGGGGAGAGGGAATGGTCTCGGCGCCACGGGAACTCCCGGCGACTCTCGACGAGACGCGAGCCGACCTGATTCGCTCGAGTGCCCGAACGCTCGTGGAGGTGGCTCTCGTGCGCGGGATTGCTCGTATTGACTTTCTCGCCAATGACGAGGAGCTCTACGTCAACGAGATCAACACCATTCCCGGGTCGCTCTCGAAGCACCTCTTCATCGATCCGGCGAGATCGTTCTCCCACCTCCTTGACGACCTGATCGCCGAGGCGCGCTCTCGACCCACCCACCAGTACTCCGCGGCGGGGGCCGACGGCCTCGTTCTGCGATCGGCCGGCTCAATCTCCGCGAAGTTGGCCTAGCTCCGGGGGCTCGGACCGCGCGGCTCACCGAAGCGGTGCACGGCCCAGGTTCCGGCGAGTTGACGTCCGGGGTCGTTGGAGGACTCGTGGCGCGGGAGTGAGTGTCCCCGAGGCGTTCGTTCGAACTCTTCGCGGAGCGCCGGACTCTCGGGGTCGATGAGCAGTCCCTGGCGCAACGCCCAGAAGGCGACGTCGGGGAGATGGCGTTCCATCGCGAGGTCCGCCAGAGTGAGTGCGGCG
>JAKBAZ010000167.1 GCA_021826255.1 Actinomycetes bacterium | reverse complement strand
TACCTTTGGAGCAGCCCGTCTCCGGCGGCGTCGAAGGAGACCGGTTCCGAGCGCCACGAGCACGACGAGGGGAGAGAGCAGGTGGCGAAGGAGGCTCACGAGAGCGCCTCGCGAAAGACCTCGGAGAGTCGGCGTCGATGGAGGGAGAACTCGGTCACTCGCCCGGCGGCTCGGGCGGCGTTGAGGACGAGGTCGGTGTCGACCCCGTCCTCGAGGATGAGGCGAACCTCACTCCCGTTGACTTCGGAGAGACTCACTCCGGCGAGACCGCGGCTCCAGGTGGCGTCGCGCGAACCCTCAATCCGGACGGTGAGTCGGGGCGCGCCGGAGGAGGCGAGGTCGTCCACCGATCCGTGGGCCACGACTCGACCGTGGTCGATAATGGTGACGACGTCGCAGAGGTTCTCGACCAGATCCAACTGGTGACTGGAGAACACCACGGCGCGACCCTCCCGAGCCCGTTCCACGATGATGTTCCCGATGTCGTCGATACCGGTGGGGTCCAGTCCGGAAAGGGGCTCGTCGAGAATGAGCACGTCGGGCTCGTGGACGAGCGCGCAGGCTAGTTGGACCCGCTGCTGGTTCCCGTGAGAGAGCTCGTCGACCTTGGCGTCTTCTCGCCCCTCGAGGCCGAGACGAGCCAACCACTCGGCGCCGTGGTGACGAGCGTCTCGTCGCGACATCGCGTGCAGGCGTCCGAAGTACTCCACCTGATCGAGAATGCGCATCGTGGGGTAGAGGCCGCGCTCTTCGGGCATGTAACCAAAACGCTGGCGGCGCACGGAGTCCACCGGTTGGTCGTCCAACGTGATCTCCCCCTCGTCGAGGTCGACCAGTCCGAAGATGGCGCGCATCGTCGTGGTCTTACCCGCGCCGTTGGGTCCGAGGAATCCCGTGACCACTCCGGACGCCACGGAGAAGCTCAGTCCGTCGAGGGCGACGAGGTCACCGAATCGGCGTCGCAAACCCGAGAGGCGTAGCACCGGCACGTCGCCGAGCCTACCGAAGAGAGCCTCGGGGCTCTAGTCGAAGGCGGTCGCGAGTTCGTAGAGATCGCGGGGTACTTGTCGCTGACCACCGGTCACGGAGGCGAGGGGGTTGAGCACGATCTCGTTGCCGAGCACCACCGGGATCACGCCGAAGGTGGAACTCACCACCGCTTCGTAGGCGGCGGCACCGACGCGCGTCGCCCACCAGCGGTCGTAGGAGGAGGGCGCACCACCCCGTTGGAGGTGTCCGAGAACGGTCGTGCGCACTTCGTAGTTGCCGAGTTCCTCGATGCGAGCGGCGACGAAGTTACCCACCCCTCGCGTCGCGAGACGGACTCCACCGATGCCTTCGGTGGGAACTCCGTTGGCCTCGTGGCCCCCGAGGGTCTCTAAGTTCACGCCCTCAGCGACGACGACGATGGAGTAGCCGTATCCTCGACGTCGGCGCGACGCCAGGTGCTCCATGACCTGGTCCATCGTGAGGGGAAACTCGGGGATAATGACCAGGTCGGCGTTGCCCGACAGTCCTCCCACCGTGGCGACCCAGCCGGTGGCGCGCCCCATGGTCTCCACCACCATCACTCGGTGGTGAGAGGCGGCGGTGGTGTGCAGGCGGTCGAGCGACTCGGCGACGATGCCGGCCGCCGTGTCGAATCCGATGCAGTAGTCGGTGCCGAGCAAGTCGTTATCGAGCGTCTTGGGCACCCCCACGATGGGGGCACCGCGCTCGGAGAGCCAGTGGGAGATGCTCTGCGTTCCGTCGCCCCCGATGGCGATGAGGGCGTCGAGGTGCTGCTCGATGGCGGACAGCACCCGCTCGCGTCCTCCGACGGGGTCGTTGAGGTTGTAGCGCGCGGTCCCGAGGATGGTGCCACCCTGGCCCACGATGCCGGCGATGTCGCGGGGCGCGAGGGGGGCGCCGGCGTACTCCGCGGCGAGGCCCGCCCAGCCGTTTTGCACGCCGATGATTTCGTGTCCGTCGCGCAGCGCTAACTGGCCGATGGCCCGGATAGCCGCATTGAGACCGGGGGCGTCACCACCCGCGGTCAGGACTCCGATACGCATGAGTCTCCCTCGTCGATGCCATCCCCCGCCACGAGTCTACGACAGGCCGGTGGCGTGCTTCGCCACGACGGAGAACCCCGAGTGAACGCTTCGTGAGGACTTAGCCCACCTTCACCGGAATCTGTCCTCGGCAGTAGCCGTGAGTGAGTAAGAAGTGGTCGAGGTCGGGGAGGAAGGATCCCTTGGGCGAGAAAATCGCCTCGTGGTAGCGCGCGTCGGAGAGGAACCCTTCGGAGTTCATGGTCTCCACCTCGCGCCAGGCCGCCGAACCTCGAGCGAGCACGCACTCGTCAGCCACCCAGGCGCTGAGCGAACCAAAGAGTGAGGCGTACCCGCCACTCGTCGAGGTACTGGCGAGCACGTCGCTCCACAGTGTGCCGGCGTCTCGGCGAATGAGCGCCGGGTAGTGAGAACTGACGTCGACGAGTCGACCGCCTTCGAGTGCGGAGATGACGAGGGGTGACGGGGTGCAGGCGTAGCAACCGAACGTGTAGGGGAAGTTCCCGTCACCCCCGAAGAAGAGACTCTGGCCGTGAAGGCTGCGCAGTGAGAGACCCTGATTGGGGTCGTAGGGGATACGGCTCGGTCCCGATGAGAGGGCGTTCTCGCTGAGTGCCTCGAGCAACGCGATCCGGTAGGGCTGCCTCGACGAGGGCCGATCAAAAAGGATTGTGTCGACACAACAGTGGGCACCCCCCGAGTAGGTCTCCACCAACACGGCGGGGGACGCTCCATCGGGAACGAGGCAGAGGGTGATGAGCGCCGTTCCGGAGAACTGGGTGGGGAGCCGCACCGAGGTGGGGCTGTTCGTCGAACCAGTCGCTACGGTGAGGCGCCCGTCTCCGGGCACCCCTCCGTAGGGAGTCGGGATAGGAGTAGACGATGGCGCGACGAAGTGGACGGTCGAACCATCCAGTGTGGTCGAGACGGCGAAACCCCGTCCGGCGGGTACCGACATGGGGACCCGGGCGCACGAGTACGGCGTCGTCGTGGGCGACGAGGCGCCCGCCGAGATCACGCTCACGAGAGGGCTGAGTAACACAACGGCGAGGGCACTGAGGATGCGGCGAAACGACACGAGGCTCCTTTGGGGTATGCCTCGGACTTGTCCTCGAAGGGCGTCGCCTTACCGAAATGTTGGGTCGAGGTCTCGAAGATCGCCGTCGTCCACCTTGGTAACGAATCCGCGCACGTCGTCCGTGAAGAGAGGGGCACGTTGCGCTACTCAACGGTATTAAAATAACGATATGGAATTAACCATCGCCGAGGTGGCCACGGCGCTGCACACGTCGGTGCCGCGCGTGACTCGTCGGATGGCTCGGCTGGGAATCTCGGGAGTCCGG
>JAKBAZ010000166.1 GCA_021826255.1 Actinomycetes bacterium | reverse complement strand
GCGCCCCCGTGAGAGCCGGGCTGACCCTTGCCCTTCAGGCGGATGCGTTGGCCGTCCACCACACCCGGAGGAATGCGCACACTCACCGAGCGCGAGGAGGGTTCGCGACCCGAACCGTGACACACCGAGCAGGGCGAGGTGATGATGACTCCGCGACCCTGACAGGTCCCGCACACGCTGGACATGGCGAAGGGGCCCTGGTTGTCGTTGGTGACGCCCTTGCCCTGACAGGTCTCGCAGGTCACGTAGCCGCCCGCGGTGGCCCCGCGGCCCTGACAGAGGTGGCAGCTCTGAGAACTCGGTAGTTGCACGGAGGTCGTAACGCCCTTCACCGAGTCTCGAAACGAGAGGTGCAGGGCGGTCTCGAGGTCGCTACCTCGCTGGGCCCGCGCCTTTCGACCCCCGAAGAGGCCCCCGAAGAGATCGCCCAGGTCACTGAAGTCTCCGGTGAAGTGCGCGCCGGAGCCCCCGAGCCCGGCCGCAGCCGGACCGAGCCGGCGGACCTCGTCGTACTCCTTACGCTTCACCGGATCGCCCACCACGTCGTAGGCGGCGGAGATCTCCTTGAAGCGATCCTCGGAGCCCTTGGCCGCGTCGGGGTGATGCTGCTTGGCGAGCTTACGGTAGGCCTTCGTGATCTCCTGGTCACTCGCGGTCGCGGCGACGCCGAGGACCTTGTAGTAGTCAGTGTCGAACCACTCGCGCTCCGCCATGGGCGACTCCTTTAACTAACCCCGCACTCGAACCATCGCGGGCCGAAGCACCCCACCGCGCCAGCGATAGCCGGCCCGCAACACCCCGTCGACGAGGGGCGTCGAGTCACCCTCACCCTCCACGTGAGCGACGGCGTCGTGAACGGTGGGGTCGAACTCCACCCCGTCGTCGTCGATGCGCTCGAGGCCCTGTTTCACGAGAGTGTCGAGCAGGAGGGCCCGGGACTGGATGAAGGCCGCGGCCTCGTCCGATCCGGCGTCGCCGAAGTGACTGGCCGCCAGATCGAAGGCGTCGAGTACCGGCAGCATCGCCTGAATAAGGGCGCCCGCCGCACGATCCCCGGCGTCGTCCGCGGCGCGAGCCACCCGCTTGCGGTAGTTCTCGAAGTCGGCTTGGAGGCGTTGGAGGGCGCCGAGGTACTCGTCGCGCTGGGCCTCAGCGAGGGCCAGGTCGGCGATGTCGGAGGTGACCGCGTCCTCCGACGCGGCCACCTCCGCCCTCAGCTCACCCTCGGCCTCGAGGTCGTCGTAGTCGAACTCGGCCATGGTCTACTTCTCGTCCACGATCTCGGCGTCCACGATGGAGTCGTCCTCGTCGTGGGCCGGAGCGCTCGTCGCACCACTCGACTGGGCCTTCGCCGCCTCCTCGTAGAGACGCTGGGAGAATCCCTGGCTCGCGCTCAGGAGCTTCTCCGTCGCCGCCTTGATGGCGGCGGTGTCGGTGCCCTCGAGGGCGCTCTTCACTTCCGAGAGAGCGGCCTCGACGTTGGCCTTCTCGTCACCCTGGAAGGACTCGGCCTGCTCGCTCAGCAACTTCTCGGTGGAGTAGACCAGACCGTCGGCGTTGTTGCGTACGTCGGCCTCCTCGCGACGGCGCCGGTCGTCTTCGGCGTGAGCCTCGGCGTCTCGGACCATCCGGTCAATCTCGTCCTTCGAGAGCGACGAACCGCCGGTGATCGTCATCGACTGGGTCGCCCCGGTCGCCGTGTCCTTCGCCGACACGTGCACGATGCCGTTGGCGTCGATGTCGAAGGTCACCTCAATCTGGGGCACGCCGCGCGGCGCCGGGGGGATTCCCACGAGTTGGAACTTGCCGAGCGTCTGGTTGTAAGAGGCCATTTCGCGCTCACCCTGCAAGACGTGAACCTCCACCGAGGGCTGGTTGTCGTCGGCGGTGGTGAAGATCTGGCTCTTCTTCGTCGGGATGGTGGTGTTGCGCTCGATGATCTTGGTCATCACGCCACCCTTGGTCTCGATGCCGAGCGAGAGCGGAGTCACGTCCAAGAGCAAGATGTCCTTGACGTCACCCTTCAAGACACCGGCCTGAACGGCGGCGCCCACGGCCACCACCTCGTCGGGGTTCACCGTCTTGTTGGGCTCCTTACCGGTGAGGCGCGTGACGAGCTCTTGCACGGCGGGGATGCGCGTCGATCCTCCGACCATGATCACGTGGTGAATCTGGTCGAGCGTAAGACCGGCGTCCTTGATCGCCTGGTCGAAGGGGGCCCGACAGCGCTCCACGAGAGACGCAGTCAACTCGTTGAACTTGGCGCGGGTCAACTTGACGTCGAGGTGCTTCGGGCCCTCGGCCGTCGCGGTGATGAACGGGAGGTTCACCTGGGTCTCTTGGAGAGAAGAGAGTTCGATCTTGGCCTTCTCGGCGGCCTCCTTCAAACGCTGAACCGCCATCTTGTCTCCCGAGAGGTCCACCCCCTCGGTGTCCTTGAAGGTCTTGATGAGCCACTGCATGACCGCCTCGTCCCAGTCATCACCACCGAGGTGGGTGTCACCGTGAGTGGACTTCACCTCGAAGACCCCGTCGGCGATCTCGAGGACGGAGACGTCGAAGGTTCCACCACCGAGGTCGAACACGAGGACCGTCTGCTCCTGAGAACCCTTATCGAGTCCGTAGGCGAGCGCCGCGGCGGTCGGCTCGTTCACGATGCGCAGGACTTCGAGACCGGCGATCTGACCGGCCTCCTTGGTGGCGGTGCGCTGGGCGTCGTTGAAGTAGGCCGGAACGGTGATGACGGCCTGGGTGACCGTGTCACCGAGGAACGCTTCGGCGTCGCGCTTGAGCTTCATCAAGATGCGGGCCGAAATCTCCTGGGCGGTGTACTTCGTTCCGTCGACGTCCATCGACCAGGTGGACTCACCCATGTGGCGCTTCACGGAGCGAATCGTCCGGTCGGGGTTGGTAATGGCCTGACGCTTCGCCACCTCGCCGACCAGCACCTCGCCGGTCTTCGAGAATCCCACCACCGACGGAGTCGTCCGACTGCCCTCGGCGTTGGGGATGACGACGGGTTCACCCGCTTCCAGCACGCTCACCACCGAGTTGGTGGTGCCTAAGTCGATCCCGACAGCCTTCGCCATGAGAAACTCTCCTCGTTACTGCTAGCACTTGGACCTTCCGAGTGCTAACGCTACGAGTTCCATGGTAAAACTTGAGTCTTTCTTTGTCAAGAAAAAAGAGTGAGAACTTAGTAAGTTTGTTCCATCCCCCGAATCACCAGTCATCACAGGGAATCTACCTACGCCGGAGGACGGGCGGCCCGGCTCACCCGGAGGTGACCCATCCCCACCGTGACGTCGAGAACGAGCCGGGGGCTCGCGGCGGTGACGTGACTCGGTGACGGGGTCCAGGTTGTCGAGAGGAGGGCCGACCCTTGAGCCGTCAAGTCCTCG
>JAKBAZ010000010.1 GCA_021826255.1 Actinomycetes bacterium | reverse complement strand
TCCCCAAGAGCCCTTCCTCTTTTCGGGCTCGGTTCGATCCAACATCACGTTTGCTCGACCCGATGCCTCACAGCGCGACGTGGACGAAGCGCTCGACTACGTGGGACTGCGGGAACTCGTCGACAGTCTCCCTGAAGGGGTCGACACTCCGGTCCACGAACGAGGCCAGACTCTCTCCACGGGAGAACGCCAACTCTTGGCGCTCGCCCGGGCCTTCGTCTCTCGACCCCGCATTCTGATTCTGGACGAGGCGACCTCGTCACTCGACTTGCGCAGTGAAACTGTGGTCGAGCGCGCTCTTGACCACCTTCTCGAGGGACGCACCGCCATCCTCATCGCCCACCGGCTCACGACGGCCCAACGAGCCGATCGAATAGTGGTCGTCGACGACGGGAGAATCCTCGAAGTGGGCACTCCGGACGAACTCGTGCGCCGGGGAGGCGCGTACGCCGAGATGTACGCGGCGTGGCTCGCCACGGGTGGACGAGACGCCCGCTAAATCCTCGACGGGTAGGCCGGTTCTCTCCTAGGGTCTAGGGGGTGGGGCGTCGACGGGACCCCCGCGCAACGGAAAGATGGTGACAACGTGGTCACAGTGGAGTCAATTCCCGGAGTCTTTAATCCGTGGAAGAGAGTGGAGTCGCTCATCGAGGACGCCGGTCGAACCCTCGGGCTCGACCAAGGACTCGTCAAACGCATCACTACGCCCGAAAGAATTCTCGAAGTCGCGGTGCCGGTTCGATTGGACTCCGGTGAGGTCGAGGTCTACACCGGCTGGCGCATTCAACACGACACGTCGAGGGGACCGGGTAAGGGTGGTATCCGCTTTCATCCGACCGTGAACGTGGACGAAATCGCCGCGTTGAGCGCCGACATGTCCATCAAGTGCGCGGTGGTCAACATCCCCTACGGAGGGGCTAAGGGCGGAGTCCGAGTTGATCCTCTCGGGTTGTCTCGCGGTGAACTCGAACGACTCACCCGTCGCTACGCCTTCGCCATCGCGCCGGCCATCGGGCCCGACACCGATATACCGGCCCCCGACGTCAACACGGACCTCCAGATCATGAGCTGGATCATGGACACCGTCTCGATGCTCCACGGCCACGCCACCCCCGGAGCGGTTACGGGTAAACCTCTCGCCATCGGGGGCACGGACGGCCACGCGGGAGCGACCTCACTCGGCGTGACCATCTGCACTCTGGCCCTCCTAAAGAATCTCGGACTCGACCCCAATGGTCAGCGAGTCATCGTTCAGGGCTACGGCAAGGTTGGCGCCCCTCTCGTCAAACTGCTGCACGAACGGGGAATGAAGGTCGTCGGAGTCGCCGACGTCCACGGCGCGCTGTATGCGGAGTCGGGTCTTGACCCCGTGGCGCTCGCCAACCACGTCGCCGAGGCCGGAACGGTCGTCGGATTCGCCGACGCCGACGCGTTGGCCGCGAGCGAGGTGTTCGCCCTCGACGCCGACATCGCCATCCCCGCCGCCCTCGGAGGGGTTCTCACGGCCGACGTCGCCTCCGCGATGAAGGCCCGACTGGTGGTCGAGGCCGCGAACGGACCCACCACCGGAGAGGGCGCGGCCGTGTTCGCCGAACGCGGTATCACCGTCGTGCCCGACGTGCTCGCCAACGCCGGTGGTGTTGTCGCCTCGTACTTCGAGTGGGCCCAGGACCTGCAGGGGTTCATGTGGGAGAGGGATCTGTTCCAGAGTCGTCTGGAGAAGTTCATGCACGAAGCCTTTAACCACGTCTGGAGTCGCCACCTGGACCTCGGGGTCAACCTGCGCGACGGGGCGGTCTGTGTCGGAATTGAGAGAATCGCCGAGGCGACGACTCTTCGTGGTCTCTTCCCGTGAGCGAACCCACTCGGGAGGAACTCCTGGACATTATTGAACGTTTACGCGCGGAGGTGGAGCGACTACGCGCCCTCTTACTCGCCCAGTCCCACCGCGACCACGAGGTGCCGCCCCACCACCGCTAGCTCGACCTCGCCGGCGTGTCGACGCGGGGTAACGAAGGGCCACGGGAGAAGTGCCCCTCCTTCGCAAAGACCCGCCCGACTCGAGCGCGAAGGCCCGAGACGGAACTAGGAACCCCCGGCGCGTCGACGGAGCTCGTCGTCGACCGCGGCGGGGTCGAGGCCCGCCGCGCGCCAGAGTAGGTGGAGGTGAAAAAGGAGGTCCGCGGACTCTTCGACCAAGCGTTCGGGGGTCTCGGCAAGAGCAGCGACGATGACCTCCGCCGACTCTTCTCCCACCTTCTGGGACAAGAACGCGCGCCCGCGCGCCAAGCTCGTCGCGACATAGGAGTCACTCGCCTGCTCGGCCTCTCGCCGAAGAATCCGACGCCAGAGCCACGGCGAGAAGCAGGACGTCGAGCCCTCGTGGCAGGTGGGTCCATCAGGGTGCACCGACACCAACAGCGCGTCGTCGTCACAGTCGGCCACGATATCGGTGACGTGCAGAAAGTTCCCCGAGGTCTCACCCTTTTCCCACAGTCGCTGACGAGATCGAGAAAAGAAGTGCACGCGGCCCGTCTCGCGGGTCATTCGAAGGGCCTCGTCGTCCATCCACCCCAGCATGAGAACTCGTTGGGTGTGCTCGTCCTGGACGATGGCCGCCCGAAGGTCGTTGGTCATGGACGTTCCTCCACTCGTCGAAGCGGTACTCCGAGGGCACTGATTCTCGCGCGCAGTCCCGACAGGCCTTCGGGATTCTCGTGAACGATGGACGCAACGAGCGCGGCGTCAGTGACCCGTAGCGCCGCCGCCACATCTTCGGCCGAACCCGCACCGCCCGACGCGATCACGGGTACGTCCACCGCGTCGCGTACGGCCGCGGTGAGGACCAGGTCGTAGCCGGAGCGCTGCCCGTCTCGCGCTATCGAGGTAAGAAGAATCTCTCCCGCGCCCCGAGCCGCGGCCTCCACGGCCCAGGGGACCGTACGAAGTTCACTCGCCTTTCGACCCCCGTGGGTGTAGACCACGTCCTCGCCGGCGTCGATGGCGACGACCACGGCCTGGGAGCCGAAGCGCTCGGCGATCCGCGTAATGAGCTCGGGATCGGCGATGGCCGCGGAGTTCACCGACACTCGATCAGCACCCGCCTCGATGATGCGCGACGCGTCCCCGAGGGTCCGAATTCCACCACCGACGGTGAAGGGAATCTCGATGACGTCGGCCACGCGTTCGACCACCTCGACCAACGTGTCGGCTCCGTGGGGTGTCGCGGTGATGTCGAGGAAGACGAGTTCGTCGGCTCCCCCGGCGCTGTAGTGGCGAGCGAGTTCCACCGGGTCTCCGACGTCGCGCAGGGAGACGAAACTCACGCCCTTCACGACTCGGCCCTCGGCGACGTCCAAGCAGGGAATCAGGCGCGGGAGAGGCATCGTTCGAGGAAGTTCAGTCCGGCGGCGTCGCTCTTTTCGGGGTGAAACTGAACCCCGAGGAACGCGCCGTGTTCGATGGCGGCAGTCAGGCCCTCACTCGTCGCGATTCGGTGTGGCGACTCGGCGACGAAGGAGTGCGCGAAGTAGTAGGCCTGATCCCAGGGGTCGACGACCGCCCAACCCAGTCGGGGCACGCGGGGGGCGTCCAGGCGAACGACGACTCCCGCGAGGAGCCCGAGGCCCTTCACTCCGCCATCTTCTTCCGACGCCTGTAGGGCCAGTTGCATTCCGAGGCAGATGCCGAGAATCGGATGGGCTGCGGCGAAACGTTCTCGCAGGGCCGAGGCCGCCCCCGTCTCGTCCAGGTGCTCCATCGCGCTCTTGGCCGACCCGACGCCCGGGAGGATCACCCACGGCGCACTCAGAATCAACTCGGGATCACTACTCACCACACTGGTGCGACCAAGGTGGGAGAGGGCGGCTCGGACCGAATGGGTGTTACCAGCCCCGTAGTCGACGACGACCACGTCGCTCACAAGGACCCCTTGGTCGACGGGATCAGAGTTCCCGACGGGATGAGGGCCTGGGCCATCGCTCGTCCCATGGCCTTGAAGGCAGCTTCGGCAACGTGGTGAGCATTGTCGCCGGTCGCGGTGACGTGGAGAGTGATGCGGGCGGCCTGAGCGAGTGACTCAAGAGCGTGGGCCGCCATGCCGGGGTCGGGCGAAATATCGATCTTCCACACGGCTCGACCAGAGAGGTCGACGACCGCGTGGGCGAGTGCTTCGTCCATCGGAACCCGGGCTTCCCCGTAGCGAGTGATGCCCCGTCGATCCCCGAGTGCCCGAGAAAGGGCGTCACCAAAGGCTCTGAAGGTGTCCTCGACGGTGTGGTGATCTCCCGTCTCGAGGTCGCCTACGCCGGTCAGAGTGAGGTCGAGCCCACCGTGAAAGGCCAACTGCTGCAACATGTGATCGTAGAAACCTTCACCGGTATCGATGAAGACCCGGCCCTGACCCGGTGCTCTCAGTCGGACGTGGAGCCTCGTCTCAGCCGTCGCTCGTGTCAGGCGAGTCCAGCCCGGCTCCGGGTCGGCTCCTCGTAACTCGTGGGCCAAGGCGTTCAGGAGAACATCGTCATCCAGGCGATCCCTCACCGAGAGTCGTAGTCCTCCGGGGTAGGCCCGAGCCACCACTCCGTAGGGGAGGAGGCGATCGACCATCGCTCCGGGATCGTCCATGTCAACGAAGAGGAAGTTCGTAAAGCTGGGACGAGGGTGGAGACCGAGTGCGCGGAGTTCTCTCGCTACTCGTTCTCGTTCCTCGATCTGATCCGTGACGTCGACGGGCGTCTCGAGGGCGGCGAGGGCCAGGGCAGCCGAGAGGGCCGAGACGCTCAAGGGTGCTTGACGCGACGTCAGGACGCTGGTGCGGTACTCGTCGGCTAGAGCGTAACCAACCCGGGCACCCGCTAGACCGTAGGCCTTCGAGAAGGTCCGCAGAATGATGGCCCCCTCCTCGAGACGAGCGGTTTCGTCGACTCCCCCGTACTGGGCGTACGCCTCATCGATGACGAGCTGGCCCCGAAGTCCCGTGGGAATCTCCACCATCTCCCCGGTGGGATTGTTGGGTCGACACACGAACACGAGGTCAGCCTCGGTCGGATCGTCCACGAGGGTGGCACCAGCCATTAACGCGGCGTAGCGGTACATGGAGTAGGTAAACGACGGCACCGTCGCCACCGTTCCGCCCGCGGCAAAGATCTGGGCGACGAGCACGATGAACTCATCACTGCCCGCGCCGAGGGCCACGTTGGCGACGCTCACCCGGTGGAGAGCCGCAATTTTCTCCCTGAGCGGCAAGTACCGTCCCCGCTCGTACTCGTTGATCTGCGACAACGCCCGGGCCAACGTTGCGGGCCGCGCGCTCACCGGGGGCATGGCCGCGACGTTGCCGTCGAATCGGATGATCTCGTCGGGCTGAAGTCCCACGCGGGCCGCGAGCTCGTCGCTCGACGGGGGCCACTGGTAGGCGTCGAGAGGCTCGGGAGTTCTCATCGACGGGCCGTCGCCTTGTGATTCGGCATTCCCTCGATGTCAGCCAACGCCTCGATGGTCGGTGCGAGTCTCTCGAGGCCCTCCTTTGACACGCGCTGGATGGTGAGCGGTTTCATGAAGGCCTCCAAGCCGAGCCCGCCCGTTGAACGCGCCCACCCACCCGTGGGTAGAACGTGATTCCCACCCGTCGCGTAGTCCCCCGCAGGAACGGGCGAGTAGGGACCAACGAAAATGGCCCCCGCGTGGCGGATTCGTGACGCGAGAGATTCGGCTCGGGGACCGAGGAGGGCGACGTGTTCGGCGGCGTAGTTGTCAATCTCGGCCAAGGCGGCCTCGACGTCGTCACCCACCCAGACAACATGTGCCTTCGAATCCGGACCGTGCTCCATTTGGGCGGCACATTCTTGAGCGACGATCTTCTCGTCGAAACCGATGTCGGCGGCCACGACCACTTCGCTCGGACCGGCCGGTAGATCGATGGCCACATCGCGACTCACGAGTAACTTGGCGGCGTTCACCGCACCCCCGCCGGGGCCGAAAATCTTGTCCACGGGCTTAATGAGCTCGGTGCCGTAGGCGAGGGCCGCGATGGCCTGGGCTCCACCGAGGGCCCACACCTCGTCAATGCCGAGAAGGGCTGCCGCGGCGGCCACCGCCTCCGAACCCTCGGGTGGGGTACACACGACGATGCGCCGCACGCCCGCCACTTGAGCGGGAACGGCCGACATGATGAGCGATGACACGAGGCCACGGGGAACGTAGAGGCCGACGGCGTCGAGCGGGACCCAGCGACGCTCGAGCACGACTCCGGGATTCACTTCCAACGTGATGTCAGACGGTCGCTGGGCCGCGTGCCAGCGACGTACCGCGGCCGCAGCGTCAACAATGGCTTGAGTCGGGATGTCGCCGTACGCACGTGCTCGTGCGGGCGCGTCACTCACGCCGTCGAGCGTGTCGCTCCAGTACCGTAACGCCTCATCACCTCGTTGGCGGACGTCGTGAACAATCTCGTCCACCGAAATCGGGCGGGTCGTGGCCACCGTCTTACTCACGGCATCATCCTTTCGACGGGCAGCGTGAGCAGAGAGCTCGCGCCACGAGCTTTGAGTTGGGGTAGTAGGGACCACACGGACGCGGCCGGAACGAGAGCGTGGACGGCGACGGTGCCCGACGACGCTAAGTCCATCACCGTGGGCGAGCCCGCCGTGGGTAGCAGGGCGGTTACCTCATCGAGTTGGCTCGACGGAATATTGAAGAGGAGGTAGCGACTAGCCCGAGCCTCCACGACCGAGGCGAGCAGGGTGGTCAGGGTGCTCTGCGCTTCGTGATCTTCACCGTGGCGCCCAATGAGAACCGCCTGGGAAGAAAACACCACACCGAGGGAGGTCAATCCATTGGTCCGGAGCGTCGAACCAGTCGACACGAGATCGATGATCGCGTCGGCGAGCCCGAGGCGTGGTGCAATCTCCACCGAACCACTGACTCTCACCACCTCGGCTGAGATGCCCTGTTCGGCGAGCCAGGCCGACGCGAGGTGAGGGTGAGACGTCGCGATTCGTCGTCCGGCCAAATCCCCCAAGGAGGTGGCCCCGTCTTCTCGGGGAACGGCGGCGTGCAAGGAGCAGTATCCGAAACCGAGTTCCAACAACACGTCGACGTCAAACCCCCCCTCTCTCACGAGGTCCAAGCCTGTAATGCCACAGTCCACGATCCCGTCGGTCACGTACTCAGGAACGTCATCGGCTCGCACGAACAGCAAGTCAATGTCGGCGTTTCGACAAAACGTTTGGAGAACGCGTTCACCCGGAGATTGGGGGTCGACGCCGCTGGCTTCGAGCAGATTCCACGAGGGTTCCCTGAGCCGACCCTTGGACGGAAGGGCGAGAGTGAGTCGACGGGTCACGAGCGTTTCTCCAGCACGGTGGCGTACCCACCCTCCCCGAAGCGAAGCCAGTGAGCAACCCTCGTCACGGTGGCCGTCGAGGCCCCCGTCCGCTTCGAAATCTCCTGGTACGCCAATCCCTCAGCAACGAGGGCCGCGACCTGAAGGCGTTGACCCATCGCGTCGAGTTCTGCCGTCGTGCAGAGGTCTCTCAGGAATGCGGAGACGTCGGACGGCTCGGACAGAGAGGTGAAGGCGGCCACCAACTCATCAAAACGGCGGACCGTCTCCGCGTGAGTCCCCGCCGCTTCTACTCGACCACTTGTCATATCACCATACTAACGTGCTAACGTGCTACTACGCAAGTTCGATACGCCTCGGGTCTCGCCAGGCTGACACCCCATCGTGTCGGACGCCAACGTCCCATGACCACTCGGGTCCAGCTCTCAGATACTCGTCGGACTCACCCGCACGCGACGTTCGAAGTCGGGACGAATCGGCGCTAGGTTGCTCAGTCCATGGACGTCATTCCCGCCCTCGACCTTCTCGGCACTGACGCTGTACGCCTCGAGCGTGGCGACTACGACCGAGTGATCTTTCGACGCCCCGTCGACGACGTACTGAAGCGGCTCCTCACTCTGAGTCCTCGGCTCATTCACGTGGTCGATCTCGATGGCGCGAGGGAGGGACGAATTCGACCCGACGTCGTACGCCACTGCCTGGACGTCGCACGTCCTACACCCATTCAGATGTCCGGCGGGATTCGTTCCGTCGACTCCGCGCGCCAGCTTCTCCGTCTTGGAGTCACCCGGGTGATCGTGGGCACGGCCGCCTGGGCGAGTCCCGAGGCTCTTCAGCACTTCGCGGACGAATTAGGCGAGGCCCTCGTGGTCGCGATCGACGTCCGCGATGGCAAGGTGGCCGTCGGGGGATGGTTAGACGACACCGGACTCCCGGTCGATGAGGCCGTCCGACGATGCGTCGAGGCCGGCGTCGTACGACTCCACGTGACGGCGATTGCGCGAGACGGCACGCTGCAAGGTCCCGACCTCGATCTCTACCGGCTGGTGTGTGGCCACGGTCCCCACGTGGTGGCCGCCGGCGGTGTTCGAGGTGACGATGACCTCAAAGCGCTCGCGGAGGTCGGCTGCGAGGCGGCGGTGATGGGTATGGGTCTGCTCACCCACCTCGGTATGACCGACTAAAGGTCCTTGTCCCTTAGAGCGAGGAACATAAGAGTGACATAAGAGATTCACACTGGAAGTACCCCCCAGTGAAAGGAACTCTCATGAAACGTCGAACACTCGACCTTTTGCTCACTACCCTCGGCGCAGTCCTGAGCGTCGGACTTCTCGCCACGGGCTCTTTGTTGATGTGGGGCTACTCCTTCGCCAGTTCCACTGTCCACAACCAACTGGCGGCCCAGAAGATCTACTTCCCGCCACGGGGGTCCTCCGCGCTCGCTCCGGCGGACATTGGCCCCTACCTCAACCAGTACGCCGGTGAGCAGATGCTCAACGGTGCCCAAGCCGAGGCCTACGCTGACCACTTCATCGCCGTCCACTTAAAGGAGATTGGGGGAGGCTTGACCTACTCCCAGTTGTCCGAGAAAGCGATGGCCCAACCGAAGAACACGGCCCTCGCCGCCCAGGTCGACACCGTGTTTCGTGGTGACACCCTGCGGTCCATGCTGCTCGACGCGTACGCCTTTTGGACGTTCGGCCAGATTGCGTGGTGGTCCGCGTGGGGGGCCTTCGCTGGAGCCCTCGGCATGCTGGCCCTGACCGTCCTCGGTTGGCGTCACTACCGCCGGGTGGACGAGTCGGTCACACTGTAAACCTCACTCCCCGGTCGAGCGTCGTGCACTCGAACGGGGATAGGTTGCATCCGTGAGCGATCCGCTGAGCCACTGGAATCAGGTTTACCGAGAGTCACGTCCCGAGGCGACAAGTTGGTACGAAGACTCACCGCTGCTCTCGCTCGATCTTCTCGAACGTAGTGGACTCACCGCGGACACCTCGGTCATTGACGTCGGCGCCGGGCGATCCCCCCTCGGATCTGCCCTAATCGCACGAGGACTCCACGACGTCTCGGCGCTCGATATCTCCTCCGAAGCCCTCGCCCAACTCGACGACGCCGGAGACACTCTTCAGCGCATCGTGGCCGACGTGACGACGTGGGAACCTCCTCGCCAGTTCGACCGGTGGCACGACCGAGCGGTCTTGCACTTCCTCACCCCTCGCGACGCCCAGGCCTATCGCAACGTTCTCCTCACGGCCCTGGTGCCTGATGGTCGCGTCGTCATCGGGGTGTTCAGTACCTCTGGCCCTGAGGCGTGTTCGGGGCTTCGAGTGACTCGCTACGACGAGCGGTCACTTGAAGAGTTCATGGGCGTGGAGTTTGAGTTCCTCGAAACCCTCCGACACACGCACCTCACTCCGTGGGGTGCCCCTCAGGACTTTCTTTGGATTCTCGCCCAGCGTAGGACCTAAGGAGTTTTCACTATTCTGATGATCGTGCCCTCCCCTTCTGCCAGAGGCGAAGGGGCGCCTTTGGCCGACAACGACGTCGAGCGCCGACGCGCCCTCACGTCCGACCTCGACATGTTGTCCGGCGTACTCGACGAGACGCTGCGCCGCCAGACCAGTCCCGACTTCGTGATCCTCGTCGAGCGAGTTCGCCAGATCGCCGGCGAGAACCTCGCCTCGACGTTGTCCGCCCTCGAGGACTTAGATCTCGAGACCGCGAGCCAACTCGTCCGGGCCTTCTCAATGTACTTCCACCTGGCTAACGTCACCGAGCAGACCCACCGGGCTCGTGAGGGCGAGATCCGCCGCAATCTCGGCGACTCTCCCCTCGCGCGAGTCACTCGACTCATTCTCGACGCTGAAGAGCGCGGAGACGTGACGCCCGACGAGGTGAGAACCGCTCTTAACTCCCTCGACGTTCGGCCGGTCTTTACGGCGCATCCAACCGAGTCGGCGCGTCGAAGTGTTCTCTTAAAGCTCCGTTCTATTTCGTCCCTGCTCGAGTCGGCCCGAGGCAGCCACACGGGTCTTGACAACGCTCTTCAGCACCGGCGCCTGCGCGAACTCGTCGACACGTTGTGGCAGACCGACGAACTTCGTCGGAGCAAACCCGAGGTGATCGACGAAGCACGAAACGCCATGCACTACGTGGATCTGCTCATGCGTTCTGTCGTACCCGACGTCCTCGACACCCTCGTCGCCAACGCCGAACGCCTCGGGGTCGACTTATCCCCAACGTCACGCCCTCTTACCTTCGGGTCCTGGATCGGTGGTGATCGAGACGGCAACCCCTTCGTCACCCCGGACGTGACGAACGAGGTCGTCGATCTCGCCCTCGACTTCTCAGTGAGGGCACTTCGCGCGATGATCTCGCGTCTCGTCGACGAACTCTCCGTCTCTACTCTTCACGCGGGACTATCCGACGAACTCGCGCGGTCCCTGGAGCAAGATCTTCACCACGTCGAACTGCCCGAACGCTACCTTCGCCTGAACGCCGAAGAGCCCTACCGGCTCAAACTGGGTTGTATTCGGGCCAAGCTCGAAGCCACTCAGCGGCGAATGGAACGGCGAACCCCCCACCAACCCGGAGTCGACTACGCCTCGTCCCAGGAGTTGGTCGACGATCTCATGCTCATCTACGACTCGTTGATGGCGCACGGTTCATCGTTGCTCGCGCGGGGAACTCTCGAGCGATCCCTCATCACCGTGGCCGCCTTCGGGCTCACTCTCACCACTCTCGACATTCGAGAACACGCCGGAGCCCACCACCGAGTGCTCGCCGTTCTCTTCGATCGACTAGGAGAGAGTGGTCGCCCCTACACCGAGCTCAGTCGAACCGAGCGACTCGAACTCCTCTCTCGCGAATTGGACTCACGGCGACCCCTCTTCTCCTCCCACGTCCCCCTCGAGGGCAACGAGTTGACCACCTTCCGCGTTTTTTCCACCATTCACGACCTTCTCCACCGCTACGGGACGCCGACGTGTGAGACCTACATCGTGTCGATGACTAAAGGAGCGGACGACCTCCTCGCCGCCGTCATCCTCGCGCGCGAAGCGGGACTCGTCGATCTCGCCGGAGGCGTCGCCCAGATCGGATTCGCGCCACTCTTCGAGACTCTCGAGGAGTTGCGCCACGCCGGTGAGATCTTCGAGACACTCCTCGCCGTCCCCGCGTACCGACGTCTGGTGAGCCTTCGAGGAGAACACCAAGAGATCATGCTTGGCTACTCGGACTCCAATAAGGACGCCGGCATCACCGCGTCCCAGTGGGGCATTCACCTCGCCGAACGTCAGTTGCGCGACGTCGCCGAACGTCACGGCATCCGACTCACCCTCTTTCACGGTCGAGGTGGCTCCGTCGGGCGAGGTGGGGGACCCACGCACGACGCCATCCTCTCGCAGCCCTACGGGGTCCTCAAGGGTTCCATCAAACTCACCGAACAAGGTGAAGTCATCTCCGACAAGTACCTCCTCGCCCCCCTCGCCCACGAAAACTTGGAACTCTTGCTCGCGGCAACCCTCGAAGCGGTGGTCTTCCACTCCCGCCCGTGGGTCGACCCGGACAAGCTCACCGCCTGGAACGCCACGATGGAGACGATCTCGAACGCGTCACTCGTGGCCTACCGCACTCTCGTCGACGATCCCAATCTGCCGACCTACTTCACCACGTCCACCCCGGTCACCGAGCTCGCCGACCTGCACATCGGTTCTCGGCCCGCGCGTCGGGTGTCGGGCGATGACACCATCGATTCGCTGCGGGCAATTCCTTGGGTCTTTGGATGGACTCAATCTCGTCAAATCGTTCCCGGCTGGTTCGGAGTAGGTTCCGGACTCGCGGCCGCGAGAGCCGCGGGCCACGAGAACAACCTGCGAGAGATGTACTCAGAGTGGCCCTTCTTCTCCACGTATATATCGAACGTTGAGATGACGCTCGCGAAGACCGATCTCGATATCGCCGGCGAGTACGTTCGCCGCCTCGTACCCGCACCCTTGCACTACCTCTTCGATCTCATCTCCGAGGAGTACAACCGGACGGTCGAGGAGGTGCTGTACGTGACGGGAGGATCTCGACTCCTCGCTCACGACGACCTCCTCGCTACGACCCTCGACACTCGAGACCGCTACCTGCGACCCCTCCAGATGTTGCAGATTCAACTCCTCAACCGAGTGCGACGCGCTCGGGAGGAGGGTGACGCGGTAGATGACACGTTGCAGCGCGCCCTGCTCTTAACCATCAACGGAATCGCGACGGGGCTGCGCAATACTGGCTAGATTCCCCCCGTTGCTCGACAACGAGGCACCACAAGGAGAGCGCGTGACAATTACTGACTCCGTGAGAAGTGTTTTTCGCAACTACGCCACGTTCTCGGGGCGGGCGTCACGTTCGGAGTTCTGGTGGTGGACTCTCGTGTCAACTCTCGTGTCGGTCGCACTCATCTTTACCCTCCCTCTCCTCGTGATCGTCTGGGCGCTCGCGGTGATGGTACCGTCGCTCGCCGTCGGATGGCGTCGGCTCCACGACACCAACCTCGCTGGTGCGTTCTACCTCTTGACCTACGTTGGTAGTGGCGTGGTGTACGTCAAGCCGGTTCTCGGTCTCGTCGAGATTGTGGGCCTGATTCTCTGTATTCGCCCAGGAACTCCCGGACCGAATCGTTTCGGCCCTTCGCCTCGTGGAGCCGCCCACGTCGACGACCCGGGTCTGTCGCGCCCCACCTGCCCGACGTGCGGATCAATGATTCTTCCGGGACGCTCCCAGTGTCCGAGTTGTGGCACTGACATTCCCTAGAAGCGATGCGAGGGCGTGAGAGGGACTCTCTGTAGGGAGTCCGTCTCACGCCCTCGTCTCTAGCTAGTCGTTCTCGTTTTCGACGGGGTTGACGCCCTCGGCCAACTCCTCTTCGATGTGTTCGAGGACCAACTCGCTTCCCTGAACTCGGGGCCCCGTGAACCACTTACGAGCAGACACCCCGTACCAGATGAAGACGATGGCCATCAGTACCACGAAGACCGGACCGGACCAGTTAATATCGACCGCCGTTGTCCACGGCCAGAACTGGGGTGCGAAGAACAAGAGAGTGATGAGCACCACCCAGAGGACGGCGATCCATCCCACCACCTTGCTCCAACGTCCGAGATTCCACGGCCCGGGTTCAAACGTCGTCGAGCGAAGGCGCAGGTAAATCGGAATGGCGTACGCCACGTAGAGCCCCACCGTACCGATGGAGACAATCGCGAAGAAGGCGACCGACGCCCCCGAGACTTGGTAGAGCGAGGGAACGCCGAGCAAGAACGCCCCCACCACCGCGAACCACACGGCGTTGACCGGTGTACGCGAGGTCGGGTGGAGACGGTGCCACAAACGGTGACCCGGAACCGCACCGTCTCGAGAGAAGGCGTAGATCATGCGCGAGTTCGCGGTCACCGAGGCCAGTCCGCAGAAGAACTGGGCAACGGTCGCGATCAACACCAGGGCCTTACCCCAGAAACCGTTGAGGGCGTTGATGAAGACCGCGGCACCCGCGGTCGAACCCTGCGCGGCAATCTGTCCGTAGGCCTTAGCCCCCGACGGGAGAGCCAGCGTCATCACGAGGTTCAACAGGAATCCCGCAATGATCGAGACGTAGATGGCTCTTACGATTCCCTTCGAACCAGCCCTCGCCGCGTCCCGAGTCTCTTCGGTCATGTGCGCGGAGGCGTCGTAACCGGTCAGGGTGTACTGGGCGAGGAGCAAACCAATCATGAAGGCGTAAAAGCCCGCCGCCGGCCCGGTCCACCCCGTCAAGTTCTGGCTCTGGAATAGGTAGCTGATGGATTGGTGGTGACTCGGCATCACGAGGAGGACCACCACGATGAGGGCGGTTCCGGCCAGGTGCCACCAGGCCGACAGGTTGGCCAACTTCTCCACCAGTCCGACGCCGAAGGTATTGAGGAGTCCGTGCGCCACCAGCACCAGGGCGTAGAGCACGAGGACCGTGCGCACCGTGGAGTGGAACTTGTTGTCGTAGAACCCGATGATGAACGCCACGTAGTTCGCGAGGCCGTAGTCAATGGACGCCGTCACCGCGACTTGGCCCACCAAGTTGAACCACCCGGTGGCCCACGACCACGCCGCTCGGTTCTTCGTCGCCAACTTCGCCGAGAAGTAGTACAACCCGCCCGCCGTGGGGTAGGCCGACGTGATCTCGGCCATACCCATCCCGACCAGCAACGTAAAGAAACCAACGACAAACCAGCCGAGGGTGATGACGCGGGGACCGCCCGCGTCCATTCCCAGGTAGTAGGTCGTGATTCCTCCAGTCAGAATGGAGATAATGGAGAAGGAGATGGCGAAGTTGGAGAACCCACCGAGTCCCCTCTTCAACTCCTGGGCGTAGCCCAACTCGTGTAAGCGTCGCGTGTCGGCGTCGAGTTGCTCGACTCCTCCGGCGCTCGTGTCCCGTGTGCTCACGCACCACCCCCTCCGCGCGATCCGGAGACCCCCCCCGGGTCGCTTAGTGGTGCCCGACGGTAGCGGCTCACCTTCACTCCGTCAAGGACGCCACGACACTTTTTACATTCCGGTTACGAATGCCGAGAAGTGTGAAGTATCGGCTAAAACTCACAGGTCATCCGTGTGCGATAGTGGGGCACCCACCGCGACGGTGGTGGGCCGGGGGAAGGGTGCAGCACTGTGCAGCGGGGACGACTGTCGCGAGACGAGCTCGAAGAGTTGGTACGTTCAGGTGACATCGACACGATTCTCGTGGCGATCGTCGACATCCAGGGTCGGATGCAGGGAAAGCGCGTCGACGCGCAGTACTTCTTTGATGACCTGCACGAAGGCGTCGTGGAGGGGTGCAGTTACCTCCTGGCTTCCGATGTCGACATGCGCACCGTCGAAGGATTTGCTCTCACGTCCTGGGAGAACGGGTACGGCGACCTGGCGTTCGTGCCGGATTTCACTTCGACTCGACGTGTACCCTGGCACGCGAAGACCGCGTGCGTCTTTGCGGACGTGACCCACGTGGGTGGCTCCGACGTCTCGGTGTCGCCCCGCCAGATTCTGAGCCGCCAGTGCGCCCGACTCGCCGAACGTGGCTGGCGGGGCCTCACGGGTACCGAACTGGAGTTCATCGTCTTCCACGACACCTACGAGGAGGCCTGGCAGCACGGATATCGGGAGATGAGCCCCGTCAACCTCTACAACGTCGACTACTCCCTTCTCGGCACTTCGCGCATCGAGCCACTCCTTGGGCGGATCCGTCGCGAGATGCGCGGGGCGGGCATGGTGGTGGAGTCAGCGAAGGGTGAGTGCAACCTCGGCCAACACGAGATTGCGTTCAAGTACGACGAGTTGGTCGCGAAATGTGACGAGCACAGCCTCTTCAAACTCGGCGCCAAGGAGATTGCCGATCAGGAGGGCTACTCCCTCACCTTTATGGCGAAGTACGACGAACGCGAAGGTAACTCCTGTCACATTCACCTGTCTCTGCGTGATGAAAACGACCGACCCGTCTTCGCCGGCGAGGGCGAGTACGGATTCTCCGACGTCTTTGATCATTTCCTGGCGGGACTGTTGACCTATTCGCGCGAACTCTCCCTCCTCTTTGCTCCCAACATCAACTCCTACAAGCGCTACGTTGAGGGTTCCTTCGCCCCCACCGCACTTCTGTGGGGGCTCGATAATCGCACCTGTTCCTACCGAGTCGTCGGTCACGGTCCCTCTCTGCGCTTCGAGTGCCGAATTCCCGGTGGAGACGTCAATCCCTACCTCGCAGAAGCCGGACTGCTCGCCGCGGGACTCGCGGGAGTGGAAGAAGGGCTTACTCGTCCCGACGCCTTCGTCGGCAACGCCTACGCAGCTGACGCACCTCGCATGCCGACGACCCTCGCCGAAGCAGTCGAGCTCTTCGACTCGTCCGCAATGGCGCGCGCGGCGTTCGGTGACGACGTCGTTGACCACCTCGTCCAAGCGGGACGCGTCGAGGTCGCCGCATTTAACTCCGCCATTACTGACTGGGAGCGCTATCGGGGGTTTGAACGCCTATGAGTCACGTCATCATCAATCCGGCGACCGAAGAGGTCGTACGAGAGATCGAACTCGCCACCGTCGACGAGATGGACCGGGCCATCGAGAGAGCGGTGGCGGCCTCAGGAGCCTGGCGAGCCGTCGCCCCGGTAGACCGCGCCCGACTCCTGCGGCGCTTCAGCGAGGTCGTCGACGCGCACCGTGAGGAACTCGCCCAACTCGAGGTCGCCAACTCGGGACACACCATCTCCAACGCTCGCTGGGAAGCGGGGAACGTCCGCGACGTCCTCGCCTACTACGCCGGGGCTCCGGAGCGTCACTCCGGTCGACAGATTCCGGTCGCCGGCGGGGTGGACGTCACGTTCTACGAACCCATCGGTGTCGTCGGCATCATCGTGCCCTGGAACTTCCCCCTCCCCATTGCCGGGTGGGGACTCGCCCCCGCGCTCGCGGCGGGCAACACCGTCGTGATGAAGCCCGCCACCTACACCCCGCTCACTGCCCTGCGTCTGGCCGAGTTGGGACTCGAGGCGGGTCTGCCCGAAGGGGTCTTCCAGGTAGTACCCGGAGACGGATCTCGGGTCGGTTTTCGACTCGTCACCCATCCCGCCGTGGGCAAGATCTGCTTCACGGGGTCGAACGAGGCCGGACGAGCGATCATGCGTGGGTGCGCCGATCACGTCAAGCGACTGACACTGGAGTTGGGCGGAAAGAGCGCCAACGTGATCTTCGCCGACGCTGACATCGAACGCGCCGCCGCCGCCGCACCCGGATCAGTCTTCGACAACGCCGGTCAGGACTGCTGCGCACGCTCGCGCATCCTCGTTCAGGACACCGCGTACGACCGTTTCATGGAGCACTTCGAACGGGCCGTCGCCGCTTTTCGAGTACTCGACCCGACGTCGGAGCTCTCCGAGATGGGTCCGCTGATTACGGCCCAACAGCGCGAGAGCGTGGCCTCCTTTGTGGACGAGTCCAAGGTGGCGTTTCGGGGATCACACCCGGACGGTTCAGGGTGGTGGTTCCCCCCCACCGTGCTCGAAGAGACCGACCTTACGAGTCCGAGTTACTGCGAAGAGATCTTCGGACCCGTGGTGTCGGTCGTCCGTTTCAGCGATGAGGCTGAGGCCGTAAGGCTAGCGAACGACACCCCCTACGGCCTCTCGGGATCGCTCTGGACCCGGGACCTCGGACGCGCTCTTCGCGTCGCTCGAGCCATAGAGACGGGCGTGCTGTCAGTGAACTCTCACGCCTCGGTGCGCTACGCGACCCCCTTCGGGGGATTCAAGCAGTCAGGACTAGGTCGAGAGCTGGGTCCGGACGCGCTCGTGCACTTTTCGGAGGAGAAGAACGTCTTCTTCGCCGACCACTAGTCGCTCGAAGTCGACGACGGCGCCACCAACGACATGAAGTGGTCGCTCAAGTACTTCTCCCCCTCGTCGCAGAGCACCGTCACGATGGTGGAGGATGGACCCACCTCGTCTCGGAGTCGTCGAGCCGCCACCAGGTTCGCCCCGGAACTTGGTCCCACGAGAAGACCAAACTGACGCGCTAACCGATACATCTCCTCTTCGGCCTCGTCACTCGATACAGTGACGACCCGGGAGACTTCATCCGCGTGACGCGCGTAAATGGGAGGAACAAAGCCGTCGGCGATTCCCTCGATGCGGTGCAGGTCGACGTCCCCGCAGGAGATGGTGCACGACTCGGCCGGTTCGAGGGCTACGACGAGGGCGTTGGGGTTACGCGCCCGAAACGCCTGGCCCACTCCGATGAGGGTTCCCCCAGTGCCCACACCCATGACGAAAGCATCGGGGGTTCGCCCCTCGAGCTGATCGACTATCTCTCGACCCAGCCACTCCCGGTTCTCCTCCACGTTCCACTCGTTCTCGAACTGACGGGGAGCGAAGAATCCGGGCCGTGAACCCATCTCGGTCACGAAGTCGAGAGCCCGATTCACGTGAAAGTTGCCGACGTTCACGACCTGAGCACCGAACGCCACCGAGATGGCGGTGCGCTCGGGCGAAAGACCTTCGGGGGTCACCACCATCATCCGGTACCCCTTCACCGCCGCCACCATGCTCATCGCGTTGCCGGTATTACCCGACGAGGCCTCCACAATGGTGTCGCCAGGCG